>DASPZH010000371.1:0-12915 GCA_035636335.1 Streptosporangiaceae bacterium | reverse complement strand
CCCTTGATCGTGGCGGCGAGCGTCCCGAGCGATCTCGAGACGTCCGTGGCCCGCTGGTACGACGACCACATGGCCCGCGTGAGCGGGTGGTACAAGCGGCACGTCAAGTGGGTCTCGCTCGGCATCGGCCTGGTCCTGGTGGTGGCGTTCAACGTCAACGCGATCAAGATCGCCGACGCGCTGTACTCCGACCAGGCGCTGTCCGCCTCGGTGGTCACCGAAGCCACCCGGGCGTCCTCGTGCCAGGGCAAGGACCCGGCGCAGTGCCTGGCCGACCTGCGAAACGAGGTCGGGGTGATCCGCGCGACCGGCCTGCCGATCGGATGGGGCGATGTCCCCGAGTGCACCGCGCGGCGGGCGTGCTCGTGGCTGGACCGGCACGGCCTGGCCAGCATCGGCCGCAGCGGCGGCGCGGACGTCTGGACGTTCCTGCTCGTGCTGCTCGGCTGGGCGGTGATGTTCCTGGCCCTGCTGCCCGGGGCGCGCTTCTGGTTCGACCTGCTGTCGCGGCTCGGCTCGCTGAGATCGACCGGGCCCAAGCCCGCGGCGTAGCAGCGGCGCGAGCCGACGGAACGCGAGTCAAGGGGAGGCACACGATGGGTCAGTTGCGGATCTCGCTGACGATCTCCGGCGCCGCTTCCCTCGGTGCCTACGAGGGAGGAGCGCTCGCCGCCCTGCTCTACGCAGCGCGGGCCGTCGCGGCCGGAGACAACCCGCCGCTGCGGATCGACGTCATGTCCGGGGCGTCGGCCGGCTCGGTCACCGCGCTGCTGTCGGCACGGGCACTGCTGGAGGGCCACGATCCGCGGACTGTCATGTACGGGGCGTGGGTGACCAGCGACTCGATCGGCAAGATGCTCGCTCACGACACGCACGCGCCGCTGTCGATCGACGCCCTACGCAAGATCGGGCAGAGCCTGCTCGATCCAGCGGGCGAGGACGCGAGCCCGCTGCGGCAGTCCGCGGCGATCCACCTGAGCTACACGCTCGCGTGCCTGCGCGGCTTCGAGTACCTCCTGCCCAGGGTGGGCCGCCAGGAGCCGGTCCACGCGACGACCTTCGTCGACACGTATGACCATGTCCTGACGCCCCGCGCGGCGATCGACTCCCTCGTCAGCCCGCCGCAGGCCGCGCCGCTCGACGCGGCGCTCGCGTCGGCCGCCAACGAGCTGGGCTTCCCGCCGTACCTGCTCAAGCGCGACGAGGCGTGGGCAGCGTACCTGGAGCAGGGCGTCGACAACCTGCCTGCGGGCGACGACCACACGCTCTGGTACACCGACGGCGGCACGATCGCCAACGAGCCGCTCGGCCAGACGCTCAACCTGTCCAACGCGGTCGACTCCGACAACGCCGACTGCCGCCGGCTGCACCTGCTCATCCACCCGCACCCGACGGCAGCCCTGCTCGACGACTCCTGGGCGAGCCCGGCGGTCCAGCCGACCTTCACCCAGACCGCGGTCCGCGGCCTTGAACTGCAGCGGACCCAGTCCCTGTACGCCGACCTGAAGCAGCTTGAGAAGACCAACAGCCACCTGAGCTGGCTGGGCGTCCTGAGCGGCAAGCTCGGCCCGGTGCTCGACGGCCTGCCAGAGGCCAGCAAGGCGCAGGTCATGGCGGCGATCGAGGACGCCGCCGCGGCGATAGCGGCGGATCGCGACGGCCTGGCCAGGCAGCGCACCGCGCGACCCGACGCCGACCGGCCCGCCGAGGGCGGGCAGGCGCCCGCGAGCCAAGCCGACGGCGGGCAGGCCAACGGCGGCGCATCCGCAGCCCAGCCCAGCGAGCGGCTGATCAAGACCCTGCGGGCGGCGACCGGCCTGGCCGGAAAGAACCCGGCCAGGGTCGACGTGATCAGCCCGCTGCTGCTGCCCGAGGCACGAACGTACGGCGTCGGGCGGCTCCTGTCCGGCGAGGTCATGTTCCACTTCGGCGGCTTCCTCGACGAGGACGCGCGGCGCAGCGACTTCGACCTCGGCTACGCCAGCACGCTGGCCTGGCTCAAGGACGGCGGGCTGAGCGGCGCCGGCTTGTCAGACAAGCATGCCGCGCAGGCACTGGAGGCCGCCACCACCGCCTACAAGCCGAAGGACGGCTGGAAGACCACGGGTTCCAGATCCGCCGTGGCCATGCTGCAAAGGCATCCCTGGCAGGCAGCGGCGCTGGCCGGAAAGATCACCCAGGTGCTCCTGCACGACTTGTTTCACCACCCCAAGCCCTGACCAGCCGCGACTTCGGCGCTTGGCGCCCCGGCCAGGGACGGGGTGACCATCCTTGCGCTAGGGCGGCGTACGCGGGGCGGGGTTTGCTGGCGGGGCAGTTGCGGTCATGGTCGCGGCGCGGCGTGCTGGCTGTGTCGTATCAAGGTGGCCGCTGCGGCCGGGTCGCTCACAGGGCATTGCTGGCCGGTGGCCAGGTGGTAGGCGGTGCCGTCGGTGGTGGCGACGCAGGTGCCGTCCGGGGTGAAGACGTGCAGCTGAGGGTCGGTCGGGCCGGACGGCCCGCAGAGGCGGCGGTCGTATTGGAGGACGAGCCGGTGGTGGCTGGCCAGGACGGAGCGGACGCCAAGCTCGGAGAGCGATGTCTGCAACTCGGTCAGCAGCAGCTTCCGGCGGTCGGCCTCGGCACGGCTGAGGATCGGCGCGCTGTACGCTGCCGGGGCACTCTGGGCCGTCTCAGGCATTGCGGCTCGATCTCCGTTCGTTCCGGATTGACTGAGGTCATCAGGCGGTCCGGGCACGGGGGCGGATGTCGTGGACAGTTTCGCCATAGCCGTGACGCTAAGGCGGGTGCGACCTGATAGTTCGCACGCGGCGTGCGACCTCTGTCATGCTGTTAGCGGCAACTGGAATCGTGAGCACGGCTGAAGTCCAAGAGCTGGGTGGAAAAAGTCGAGAGAGGCGAGCGGAGCGCCGATCGGCTCTCGGTTCTGGACCCTATCTGCGAGGTTCTTGAGGTCGATCTTTCCGCGCTGATCGGTGAGGAACCGCGACGCCAGGGGCCGGTGTGCCTTGATGGCAGCGAGGTGGAGCGTATCCGGTCGGCGCTGGAGCGGTATACGTTCAGCGGTGGCGGGACCGGCGGCCCTGACCTGGCGGCGGTGCGCCGTCAGCTTGATCATGTGTGGGCAGCGTTCGAGTTTGCTGACTACCAGGTGATGGGGGCCACGCTTCCCGGGTTGCTGGATGATGCGCAGGAAGCGCATGCTGTCCTGGGCAGCGAGCAGTCGGCCAGGTTGCTGGCGGAGGTCTACCAGGTCATCGCGTCCACCCTGCGCAAACTGGGTGAGTACGCGCTCGCGTGGCTGGCGGGAGATCGCGGTATCAGCGTCGCGCAGCAGGCCGGCGATCTGGCGTCGGCGGTGGCGTCGGGATTCCGGATCGCGAACGCGCTGCTTTCGATGGGGCGGCCGGGTCAGGCGCTCGACCTGACCATGTCACTGGCTGACCAGCTTCAGCCCGAGTGCGGGACCGAGGAGCTGCGGGCGCTTTATGGCCACGTGGTGTTGCAGGGGGCGATGGCGGCTGCGGCATTGGGCGAGCAGGGCAGGGCTGGTGAGATGATTGCCGAGGCTGGCGGTGTGGCTCGGTTCGTGACGCCGGGCAGCAATCACTTCCGGCTGGCCTTCGAGCCGGTCAATGTGGCCGTGCATGAGGTGGGCACCCTGGTGGCGCTTGGGGAGAACGGGCGCGCTGTGGAGGTTGCGGACGCAATTGGCGGTGACAGGTTGCGGATGCTGCGCAAGGAGCGGCGGGTGGCGCTGCTTGTCGATACCGCGCGTGCGTGCAGCCAGGGGGGTCAGCGGGATGAGGCACTTCGCCGGCTGCTGGTCGCGGAGGAAATCGCTGCTCCGGAGGTACGCTGCCGGCCGCTTGCCCAGGCCACTATCGCGGATCTGCTGCACCGCCGTCAGGGCGCGCCGCCGCTCGCCCTGGCCCGTCTGGCGGAGCGGGCGGGGGTTGGGCCGTGAGCATGCGGGTGCTCTATGTGATTGCGTGCGCAGCGCCTCCGACTCGTGAGGTCGCCCGGCTGATCAGTATCGCGCAGGAGGACGGCTGGGACGTGTGCGTGCTCACTACCCAGTCGGGTCGGCGGTTCGCGGACGTCGCTGGCCTGGAGCGGCTGACCGCCCATCCTGTGCGCAGTGACTATAAGGACCCTGGCGAGCCCGATGTCTTGCCTTCGCCGGATGCGATCATCGTCGCGCCGGCGACGGTGAACACGATAAACAAGTGGGCGGCGGGGATCTGCGACACGCTCGCGCTGGGCATCCTGGTGGAGGCGATCGGCAAGCGGATTCCCGTGGTGGCGATGCCGTTCACGAACCGCGCTCACGCGGCACACCCGGCGTTCATAGAGAATGTCGCCAGGCTGCGGTCGTGGGGTGTGGTGGTGCTGTTCGGGCCGGATGTCTATCCGCTGCATGAACCTGGGACGGGGAGCCATTACCTGCACCTTTTCCCGTGGGCGCGGGCTGCTAAGGCTGTCGGTGCCCTGGCGCTAGACGCGGGGTAGCTGGGTCGGTGTCACCGTGTGACAGCGCTGCGCCGAGTGTCCGGGAGTTGGGCGGTCCACGCACCCAGGCCGCGAGGCCTCAGCGTTCTCCAGGTCCTCAAGTTGCACCGAGAACATGACATTGGTGACCCGGCTCACCAGCTTGGCCGTTCCACGCGATCGGGCTGTTCAGGCCCCGTCGTCGGTCACCACGTGGAGGGCGGCCTCCTCCGCGGTCGCGCCGCCGCCGTCGGCCCCGGCGTCTCGGGCGACGAGGTCGTCCGCGCCGAACGGGCCGGTGCCGTCGTCGTCGGCCACGAGCCGGCCGGCCCGGGGATCCGGGCCCTGGTCGAGCAGGAACCTGACGACCTCGTCGTCCAGCGCGTTCTCGTCCCCGGCCGCGCCGTCGGACCACTCCGCGTCGATGTCGGCGGCATCCGGCTCCTCCTTGGCGAGTAGCCGGTCGAGAGACTCGCCGGCCCGCTGCTCCCCCGCCGTCGTGCCGAATCTCATGCCGGCCGACCACCGTGACGGAGCCACGATGCCGCGGTCCAGGGGGTCGTCGCCAGGGGCGCCGTCGAGCGTGTCGGCCGTGTCGTGAACCTGGTAGTCCTCAAGGTCGGCGGACTCGTGCCGCCTCTCACTCGCCATGTGTGCGCTCCTCTCCCTCGCGCCCGCAGCAGCTCCGCGCGGCCAGGTGAGGCGATGAATCCACGCTAGCCTTCTTCGCGCGGCTTCGCGGCACTGCGGGTCGGTCTGGCCCAGGTTCGGGCCGACAATGCACGGCTTGCGGCAGACGGCGCCGGTACGCGCTCAGAGAGAGGGGCGGGCGCCAGCCCGATGCCGGTGCATGCGAAAGTTGGGTTGCAGCGGGAGGTACGACGTGAGCGCAGCGCAAACCCCGACGGTGCGGCCCGACGGTGAGGCCGAGCTGAGCTACTCGAGCGGACCGGGCCGGTGGGTGCTGCTGGCAACGGTCATGGGTTCCGGGATGGCATCCATCGACGCCACGGTGGTGGGCATCGCGCTGCCGGCCATCGGCCGCGACTTTACCGTCGGCCTGGCCGACTTGCAGTGGGTGGTCACCGCGTACACGCTCACCCTGGCCGGGCTGCTGCTGGTCGCGGGAGCCCTGGGTGACCACTACGGGCGCAAGCGCGTCTTCCTGATCGGCGTGGTGTGGTTCGCCCTGGCCTCGGTCCTCTGCGGCGTCGCGCCCAACGCTCCGGTCCTGATCGCGGCGCGCGCCATACAAGGCGTCGGGGCCGCGTTGCTGACGCCGGGCAGCCTGGCCATCATCGAGGCATCGTTCCGGCCCGAAGACCGGAGCAAGGCGATCGGAGCCTGGTCTGGCCTGTCCGGCGTGGCCGTCGCGATCGGGCCCTTTGTGGGCGGATGGCTGGTCCAGGCGGTCTCCTGGCGGCTGATCTTCGCGATCAACCTGCCGCTGGCGGCGGCCGTGGTGGCCGTTGCCATCCGGCACGTACCGGAGTCCCGTGACCCGGAGATAACCGGTAAAGTGGATATAACCGGCGGCGCGCTGATTACCGCCGGCCTGATCGGGGTCACCTACGGGCTCATCGAAGGCCCGACGCAGGGCTGGATGCGCCCGGCTCCGCTGACCGCGCTGATCGCCGGCGCGTTGCTGCTCGCCGCCTTCCTGGCCTGGGAGCGGCGCGCGCGGACGCCGATGCTGCCGCTGAACCTGTTCGCCTCCGCCCAGTTCACCGCGGCCAACTTCGCGACCTTCGCCGTCTATGGCTCGCTAGGCGGGGCGCTGTTCCTGCTGCCGATCGAGTTGCAGCAGGTGTCCGGCTACACCGCCCTGCAGGCCGGGATCTCGCTGCTGCCTGTGACCGTGATCATGCTGGCGCTGTCCGCTCGATCGGGCGCGCTTGCCGCGCGGATCGGGCCGCGGCTGCAGATGAGCGTCGGGCCGCTGGTCATCGCCGCGGGGCTGGCGCTGTTCACGCGGATCGGCCCGTCCGGCGACTACCTCACCGAGGTGCTGCCCGCGGTCCTCGTCTTCGGCCTGGGCCTGGCGATCAACGTCGCGCCGCTCACCGCGACCGTGCTGGCCGCCGTCCCGGCCAGCCACGCCGGGGTCGCGTCGGCGGTCAACAACGACGTCGCCCGTGCCGCTGGCCTCATCACGGTGGCGGTGCTGCCCGCGGCGGCCGGGCTCACCGGCGCGTCCTACCTGCATCCCGAGCAGTTCTCCGCCGGGTTCAGCAACGCTTCGCTCATCGCGGCCGGCCTGTGCGTGGCCGGCGGCGTGGTCGCCGCCGTGATGATACGCAACCCTCGCCCGGCTGCCGGCCCGCCGGCGACCCCCGCACCGCAGTTGCTGCACTGCGGCCTGGACGCCCCGGCATCGCAGGCATGCGCGCTCCAGCCCGCCGGGATCGACTAGGGATGGCGTGGCTAACCGGCCGGTTGGACGGACGCCGCCGCGGGCAGGGTCTGCGGCGGAAGATGCGCGGGCAGCGCTGCCGCGCTGGCACGTCACCGTGATCATGCCAGGGGGCGCGACGGAACCGACTCGCGAAGTGAGGGAACCGGATGGACCAGGACCGGGCACGTGCGCGGCTCACCGCGGAGCGCACCGACGTGACGGCGATGATCGATGGCGCGGACACCGCGGCGCGGCAAGCCCGGCTGGCACAGCACGAGGTCGGAGACTCCGCCGACCCCGCTCAGTCGCTGACCGACGAGGGTCTGGGCACGGCCGTCGCGGCCGGCCTGCGGGAGCGGCTGGCGGTGATCGACCGCGCGCTCAGGCGGCTGGACGCCGGCACGTACGGCCGCTCCGTGCACAGCGGCCAGCCGATCCCCGACGAGCGGCTCGAGGCCGACCCCGCGGCGGAACTGACGATTGAGGAGGCGCGAGCCACCGAGGCCAGGAGATGAAGCCAGCAGATGAAGCTGCGAGCAGGAGACACGACATGAGCCCAGTCACGCGCGGCTTCCACGGCCGCCGGCGCGAGCCCGCCGGAGCGGAGGGCAGGGTCCCGCCCGGTCAGTACGTGACCGATGACTTCCCGGTGCTGTCCGCGGGCCCGACGCCGCGCACGCCGCTCGAGGTGTGGACGTTCTCGATCCGGCAGGACGGCAGCACCGCCAGATCGTGGAGCTGGGAGGAGATGCGCGCGCTGCCCGCCGAGCGGGTCACCGCCGACATCCACTGCGTCACCCGCTGGTCGAAGCTGGACACCGAGTGGGACGCGGTCTCGGTGGACACGCTGCTCGGCCAGGTCGACCACGACGCAAGGTACGTGCTGGCGTTCTGCGACGGCGGCTACACGACCAACCTGCCGCTGGCCGACGTCACCGGCGGGCAGGCGTGGCTGGCGTTCGGATACGGCGGCCAGCCGCTCGAACCGGCGCACGGCGGCCCGGCGCGGCTGCTGGTGCCGCACCTGTACTTCTGGAAGAGCGCGAAGTGGGTCCGCGGCCTGGAACTGCTGGACACGGACCAGCCGGGTTTCTGGGAGACCTACGGCTACCACGACTACGGGGACCCATGGCGGGAACAGCGCTACGCCGGCGACTGACCTGGCAGCTCGCCACTGCCGCCGCCGTGACCGCGGAGACGGCCTCGGTCAGCACGATCGCGCTCGAACTGCCGTACTGGCCGGGGCACCGGGCCGGCCAGCACCTGGACGTGCGGCTGACGGCCGAGGACGGCTACCGCGCCGAGCGGTCCTACTCGATCGCCTCCGCGCCGGGCGAGGCGCCGGCCATCACGGTCGAGCGGCTGGACGACGGAGAGGTCTCGCCCTACCTGACCGAAGAACTGCGCGTGGGCAATCAGATCGAGGTGCGCGGGCCGATCGGCGGGTATTTCGTGTGGGAGGAGCGCAACGACTCCAGCCCGCTGCTGCTGCTGGCCGGCGGGTCGGGGATCGTGCCGCTCCGGTCGATCCTGCGCCACCGGGATCGCTCGGGCAGCACGGTCCCGGTGCGGCTGCTGTACTCGGCCCGCTCCCTGCCCGAGGTGATCTACCGGGCCGAGCTTGACCGCCACGGCCCGGGCGTCGAGGTGATCTACACGCTGACCAGGCAGCGGCCGCCTGGCTGGACCGGGCACGCGGGACGGGTCGACGACACGCTGCTCGCCGAGGTGGCCTGGCCGGCCGACCGGGGGCCGCTCGCGTTCGCCTGCGGCCCGACCCCGTTCGTGGAGGCCGTCGCCACCGGGCTGGTCCGGCTCGGCTACCCGCCCGGCCAGGTCAAGACCGAGAGATTCGGCGCGACAGGAGGACGCTGATGGAGCCGCTGGACGGGAACGCGATCGGTGGCCTGCTCCAGGAGGTGTTCGGCACCGAGATGACCACCGCGGTCGGAACGTGCGCCGCGTGCGGAGCGACCGCCCAGGTCGCCGAGTTCGTCGTCTACCTGCGGGCACCGGGCACCGTGGTCCGCTGCCGCAACTGCCTCGGCCTTCTCATGGTCATCGCCAGGATCAGGGACATGAACTGCGTCGACCTTCGCGGCCTGGCCGCGCTTGAAGCCGACCCTGGTGTGTAACTATGTAATCGAGTAACTCTGGCCGGTTCACGGTGCCGCGTTAGTGTGGTCCGCGGCAGCGAGCCCGAGCTGGCTTCCCACTGCCCGGGCGCGGCGGACGAGGCGGAGGTCTGGATGAGCACGAGTCAGGGCGCGGCCGGCAACCCGGCGGGGGGACGGGGAAAGCTGGCTGAGGTCATCGCGACCAGGGGCGGCCAGGCGGCGCCCGAGACGCCGTTCGTGATCGAGCACCGCGAGGCCCTGATCTACATGCTGTGCGAGGCGGCGGAGCTCGAGCACGGCATCATGTGCCAGTACCTGTTCGCCGCGTTCTCGCTCAAGCAGTCGGCCGAGGAGGGGCTGTCGGGCGCCGAGCTCGAGGCGGTCAAGCGGTGGCGCAAGCAGATCTCACACGTGGCCGCCCAGGAGATGCTGCACCTGGCGCTGGTGCACAACCTGCTGTCGGCCGTCGGCGCCGCACCGCACTTCGCCCGGCCGAACCTGCCCGCGCCGGCCAGCCACTACCCCGTCGGCGTGGAACTGACGTTGCTGCCGTTCGGCGAGCGGGCGCTGCGCCACTTCATGTTCCTGGAACGCCCGGAGGGCATGGACCTCCAGGACGCGGAGGGCCTCGCCGCGGCGGGCCGGGCCGCGCCGGTGCTGAGCGAGCGCGACATCGTCCCGCGCGGCCAGGACTTCGCGACCGTCGGGCACCTGTACCGCTCGATCGAGGCGGGCCTGGAGCACCTGGCGGCCGGGCACGGCGAGGAGTGGCTGTTCGTCGGACCGCCGCGGGCGCAGGCGACGTCGGAGTCCTTCGGCTGACCCGAGCTGATCTCCGTGACCGACCTGGCCAGCGCACGGCGCGCGATCGAGGAGATCCTGGAGCAGGGCGAAGGCGCCCGCGGTGACTGGCAGGACGCCCACTTCGGGCAGTTCGTCGCGATCCTGGAGGAGTATCAGCAGCACTGCGACGCCAACCCGGGCTTCGACCCGGTGCGCCCGGTCACCGCCGCGAACGTCCGCCAGCCCGAGCGCGACGTCGCCGTGCCGCTGATCACCGATCCGCTGACCGCGCGGGTGACCGACCTGTTCAACGTGGGCTACGAGATCTTGCTCCAGATCTTCGAGCGGTACTTCGCGCATACCGAGGAGACCGACGCCGAGCTTCAGGTCCTGGCCGACGCCACCGTCTCCATCATGCTCCGGGTGATCAAGCCGCTCGGCGACCTGATCACCACGCTGCCCGTCGGCGAGGACGAGCCTGGCCGGACCGCGGGGCCCAGCTTCGAGCTGTTCTACGAGAGCGACTACCTGATGCCGCACCGCGATGCCGCGTGGGCGCTGCTGACGGAGCGCCTGGATGAGGCGGCGTGGCTGTGCGACGCGCTGTGCGACGGCCGCGGCGCCGGCATCTCCGACCGGCTGGACCCGGTCCTGGCAGCGCTGCGCGAGATCGCCCGGACGCTGGCCGCGCACCTGCCGGAACACAGCTTGCAGGCGCGGGCCGTCTTGGCCGCCTCGCTGACCCGGGCCGAACTCGACGACCTGCTGCGGCGGGCGGGCGAACTGGCGGCCGCGGCCGCGGCGGCGCGCACCGAGGGCGGGCCGGCCACCCCGCTCGCCGACCTGTTCGACGCCGCGTACGCCGCGGCCGCAACGGCGGGCAGCGGCCCGGCCGCCGACGCCGCGGTGATCCTGCCCAGGCTGGTCAACAGCGTGCTCCGGCCGCTCGCCCAGGCTCTGGCACCGCCTGGCGCCACTCAGCCCGTCCGGCCCGCCCGGCCTGCCGAGTCTCCGGCACCCCCCGCCGCTGACCCCGGCGGCGCCCAACCCGAAGGCACCCAGTCCCCTGGCGCCCGGGTGCGCGAGCTGGCCGCGGCCGCGACGCGGCTGCGGGTCAGCCTGGGCCTGGCCGGCGCGTGCCCGCCCGAGCTGGCCGAGGCCACCGCGGCGCTGCAGGACCTCGCGTGCACGGTCGCGGCTCCCGGCGAGGCGGCCTCGCTGCGCAGCGAGCTATGGGAACTGCAGGCGGCCCTGCCGGCCAGCGTCCAGGTCGCGCGCGACGGGCCTTACCTGGTGACGAACGTGCCCAGGCTGGTCAACCACCTCGGGACCGAGGAACGGCCGGCCGCTCAACTTGCGCTGTGCCGCTGCGGAGCCTCGGCGATCAAGCCGCTGTGCGACGGCAGCCACGCCGTCGCGGGCTTCAGCGGCGCGAAGGACCCCAATCGGGTTCCCGACCACCTGGACAGCTATCCGGGCCAGCAGATCACGATCTTCGACAACCGCGGCATCTGCCAGCACTCGGGACTGTGCACCGACGGGCTTGCGACGGTGTTCCGCACGGACGCCGAGCCGTTCGTGGCGCCAAGTGGCGGACGGATGGACGAGATCATCCGGGCCGTGCGCGACTGCCCGTCGGGAGCGCTCGGCTACGCCATCGACGGCGTCCCGGCCCGCGGCCAGGCCGACTGGGGCGACACCAGAGCACCCGCGATCATGGTGGCCAAGGACGGGCCGTACCGGATCACCGGCGGGATCGCGCTCACCGAGGCCGACGGCGCTCCGGTGGACCGCGCGCAGGGCGCGTCGCTCGAGCACTACGCGCTCTGCCGGTGCGGCCACTCGCAGAACAAGCCGTTCTGCAGCGGCATGCACTGGTACGTCTCGTTCCGCGACCCGGCGGCGGTGCCCAGGCACGAGCCCACGCTATTCGAGTGGGCGGGCGGGCTGCCTGCCCTGACCCGGATGAGCCGGCTGCTGCACGAGAAGCACATCCCGGCCGACCGGGTGCTGGCCCCGGTATTCGCGAACATCACGCCCGACCAGCCGCTGCGCCTGGCCACGTGGCTGGCCAAGGCCCTGGGCGGACCGGCCGGCTCCGGACCAGCGGACTCCGGACCGGCCGGCTCCGGACCGGCGGGTACCGGCCAGGCGGGCACCGGCCGGGCGGGCGCGGCGGCCGGGCCGGTCGGCGTGGCGCTGACGGCGCGGCAGCAGGCCCGCTGGGTCGCGCTGGCCAGCACCGCGGCCGACGAAGCGATGCTGCCCGCCGACGCGGGATTCCGGGCCGCGTTCGGCTCGTGCGTCGAGTGGGTCGCCCGATCCGCGGTCGCTGAGCCGAGCGCGGGTGCCGGGGCGTCCGCCGCTCGGTGGACGCCGCGCTGGGACTGGGGTCCCGGCGGACCGCCGCCGGCCGAGCCCGACCAGGCGGCTGACGAGGAAGACGCCGCGGCCGGGCCGTTGCCCGGGCCGGACGGGCAGGTGAGCTTCGCCGCCCACATCAAGCCGCAGTTCCGCGAGCGCGACCGGCGGTCGATGAGCTTCGCGTTCGACCTGTCGTCCTACGAGGACGTCCGCGCCCGCGCCGCCGACGTCCTGCGGCGGCTGCAGGACGGCTCGATGCCGTGCGACGGCGCCTGGCCGGCCGACCGGATCGCGGTATTCCAGCGCTGGATCGACACCGGCCTGCGACCGTGATCCGCCCGCCGGGAGCATTACCTGGTTCGCGCGACTGCTCGGCCGCGATGGATGGCACACGCATCCGGGTTTTTGATGATGTATGCGCCATCCAGCGGCGTCCAACGTCTCGCCTTTGTGCATCTGTATGTGCACCGGCCCTGTCGTGCGGTAACGGTGCCGGGGCGGAAGAATGCGCTATCCAGCCCGAGCAGCGATCGGGACCCGCTGGTATCGACTTATAAGTTTTTCCTATTTTGGGTTATTCTCACCTCCGAACCCGCGAAATACTTCGTTCGAGGGTCAGAAGAATGGCCGATTTAAGGCTCAAAGGCCGGTCCCTTCAGCGTACGGTTACGCATCAAAGGCACCTAAGGGGAGGGATGCCAGATGCACCAATCCGGCTCAGCGCGCGCGGAGGTCGGCTACCGGGCCCGGTCCGGCCGGCCGAAG
>DASPZH010000370.1:0-1781 GCA_035636335.1 Streptosporangiaceae bacterium | reverse complement strand
CCAGCCCCGCCGATAGACCCGTCAGTTGCGGCGCGCATCCCGGTGTTTCATGATCGTGAAGCCGGCCTGGCATGAGGTGCCACAGGGGCGGAGCGCGCCGGTCCAGCCCTCGAGTGCGCAGCACCTGGGCGATCTGGCCGGTGCCCCACCGATTGGCCAGGCCACGACGGCAAGCTCGGATGCGACAAGGCCAGCGGTCGGCTTATCTGGACAACCTCTACGACGACTTCGGGCTCGCGGTCGAACTCGAGGGCCCCGGCGCGCACCGGCGGACGCTCGTTGGCGGGAGATGGCGGAATGGCGGGACCTGCCGATCCTTCCGCGCGACCAGGTGTGGGCTACGGCCCGCGGGTGAGCGGCCCTGTGGGCGAGCGGCGACCGGCCCTGCGGGCGAGCGGCGACTGACCGGGCGGGCTCAGGCGGGCTCAGGGTCTGCGGTACTCCCGCGCCACCCGGATGAACAGATCGTTGGCCGCCTTCTCGCCGACCGAGACCCGCACCCCCTCGCCGGCGAACGCGCGGACGCTCAGGCCGGCCTGGCCGCAAGCGTCGGCGAAGTCCGCCGTGCGCTCGCCGAGGCGGAGCCAGACGAAGTTCGCCTCGGTCTGCGGCACGGTCCAGCCCATCTCGACCAGCGCGGCGCGGACCCGGTCCCGCTCGGCGACCACCTGGTCGACCCGGTCGAGCAGCTCGGCCTCGGCGGCCAGCGAGGCGACGGCGGCCGCCTGCGCGACCGCGTTCACCGAGAACGTGAGCATGGTCTTGCGTGCCGCCGCCGCGACCGCGTCGTGGCCGATCAGGAACCCGACGCGGAGCCCGGCCAGGCCGTAGGCCTTGGAGAACGTGCGCAGCACGGCCACGTTCGGCCGGCTGGCGTACATCTCGACGCCGTCCGGCACGGCCGGGTCGCGCGCGTACTCCGCGTACGCCTCGTCGAGCACGACCAGGCAGTCACCGGGGATCCGGTCGAGGAAGCGGGCGAGCTCGCCGGCCGTCACGACGGTCCCGGTCGGGTTGTTGGGCGTGCAGACGAAGATCAGCCTGGTCGCATCGGTGATCGCCGCCGCCATGGCGTCGAGGTCGTGCCGCTCGTCGCGCAGCGGAACCTTGACCGACCTGGCGCCGGCCAGGTCGGCGAGGTACGGGTAGGCCTCGAAGGACCGCCAGGCGTACAGCACCTCGGCGCCGGGGTCGGCGACCGCCTCGAGAAGCTGCTGCACCAGGCCGACCGAGCCGCAGCCGACGGCGACATGCGACGCCGACACGCCGTACCTGGCGGCGATGGCCTCGGTCAGCTCGGCCGCTCCGTTGTCCGGATACCTGTTGACCTCGCCCGCGGCCGCGGCGATGACCTTGACGACCGAGGGCAGCGGGCCGAACGGAGACTCGTTGGACGAGAGCTTGTAGGTCGGGCCGGCGCCGACCGCGGGCGGCTTGCCCGGCTTGTAGGGCGCGAACTGCTCAAGAATCGGTCGGAACCGTGGCGTCTGCACGGACATCGTCGTCCTCCAGGGCTGATGAGATCTGCCCGCCGGCAGCGGTGTCGGCAATATACCCCCCGGCCTCCTCGCTGAGCCACCGGCGCTGAGGCTGGCCGCCGGTCACGCCGACCGGCCCGCCCGGCGACTGCCTGGCCGGCTCGCAGGACCGTCGCTGCCTGGGCCTGAGCATGGGCGGATGCAGGGTGTCGGTGTCACCGCGGCGGTAGAGCTGAGCCGGGCGGCCGCCGGACGAGCTGAGGCTTCCTGAGTCCACCAGGAACCGGTCCGCGCCGGTCACCT
>DASPZH010000369.1:0-7253 GCA_035636335.1 Streptosporangiaceae bacterium | reverse complement strand
GCCGCCGGGCTGGCCCCGCGCCCGATCAGGCAGACCGTCGCGGACATCCACGCGGCCGAGCGGGCCTCGCCCACCCCGCCATACCCCGGCGTCGGCCTGCCCCCCGACCGCGAGGCGGAACTGCTCGCCGCCTGGCGGGCGCGGTGACCAGGCCGCCCGGCAGCTAGCCCCGCGACCCGGCGGCTAGCACGCCCCCGGGGGCTAGCCCGGAGCGGCGGCCGGCAGGATCTGACGCGGGATGTCCGGGGGCGCGGGGCGGCGGCGCCACTCCCTCGGATAGCCGAGCGACACCTCGACATGGCGGATCCCGTGGTGCCACGTGGTACGCGGGATGTGCAGGTGACCGTAGACCACGGCGGCCGCGTTGAACCGCTGCGGCCAGTCAGCGGTACGCACCGTGCCGCACCACTGCGCGAACGCGGGATACCGCAGCACCCGGGTCGGCTCCCTGACCAGCGGGAAGTGGTTGACCAGTACCGTGCGGGCGCCGGCCGGGAGGTCCGCGAGCCTGGTCTCGGTCGCGGCCAGCCTGTCCGCGCACCACGCGTCGGTGCCCGGATACGGATCGGCGTGCAGCATAGCCTCGTCGTTGGCGACGATCCCGTTCGCGCGTGCCTGGTCGAGCGCCTGCGCCCTGGTGGTCGCGCCGTCGGGCAGGAACGTGTAGTCGTAGAGCACGAACAGCGGCGCGATCACCACCGGTCCGCCCGAGCCGGTCCAGGTCAGGTACGGGTCCTCGGGCGTGAGGACGCCAAGGCGGCGGCACATGGCGACCAGGTGCTCGTAGCGCTCGACGCCGCGCAGCCTCAGCGGCTCCCGCCGGTGCGTCCACAGCTCGTGGTTGCCCGGCACCCAGATGACCTCGGCGAACCGCTCCCGGAGCGTGCCGAGCGCCCACTCGATGTCGGCCGCGAACTCGCCGACGTCGCCCGCCAAGACCAGCCAGTCGCCGGCCGTCCGCGGCCGGAGCCGGGCGACGATCTTCCTGTTCTCGGCGAACCCGACATGCAGATCGCTCACGGCGAGCAACCTTGGTTCAGCCGGATCCGCCATATAGGCGATCATCACACACGGGCGATCGCGCGAGGACTGTCAGACCCGTGCGCGACAATCGGAAGCGTGCGGGTTGCTGTCGTGCCGGAGCCCGGGCAGTCCGGGCTGCTCTGCCCGCTCCACGAAGACGGCAGCCCCGCCGGAGTTCCGGCTGAGACAACGGATCTCGTGTCGGCCGTGCGGGAGCACGAGCGGAAGGGAGGAGTCCGCTGGGTCTGGCCGTCGGCGGCCAGCGTGTACCAGCCACTGCTGCTCGCGGGCGCTCGGGTCGCCCGCTGCCACGACGTCGCGCTCACCGACGCGCTGCTGCGCGGCAGGGACGGCGCGGCGGGAACCGCGGCGACCCCGGGCGAAGCCGGAGGTCAGCCCGCCGCGGCCGGCCGGCCGGCTCAGCAGGCGCTGTTCGACCCGGTGCTGGCCGGCGCGCCCGGGCCGGCGAACCCGCGCGACACCCTGGACGCGCTGATCGCCGTGCACGCCGACCAGGTGCGCCGGATCGCGGCCGACGAGCATCCGGGCCGGTTCGGCCTGCTTGTAGCCGCCGAGTCGGCGGGGGCGCTGGTTGCCGCCGAGATGAGCATGGCCGGGCTGCCGTGGCGGCGCGAGGCGCACGACGCCCTGCTGACGGAGCTGCTCGGGTCGCGGCCGCCCCTGCCCGGGCAGCGACCGGCCCGGCTCGCGGAACTGGCCGCGCAGGTCGCGGAGGCGTTCGCCACTACCTGCCCGCACGGCCGGCGCGGCCGGCAGGCGGTCAACCCGGACTCGCCCGCGCAGGTGCTCGCCGCGTTCGCCGCCGACGGGATCAGGCTGCCATCGACCAGGCTGGCAGTGCTCAGGGGCGTGGACCACCCGGCCGTCGCGCCGCTGCTCGAGTACAAGGAACTGGCCAGGCTGCACTCGGCCTTCGGCTGGACCTGGCTCGACACCTGGGTGCGCGACGGCCGGTTCAGGCCCGAGTACGTCGTGGGCGGCGTGGTATCCGGCCGCTGGGCCTCCCGCGGCGGCGGCGCGCTGCAGATTCCCCGGATGCTGCGCCGCGCCGTCGTGGCCGATCCCGGCTGCACGCTCGTGGTCGCCGACGCCGCCCAGCTCGAGCCCCGCGTGCTCGCGGCGCTGGCCGGCGACCGGGCGTTCGCCGCGGCCGCGACCGCCGGCGACCTGTACGCCGAACTGGCCACGGCGTTCGGCGGCGACCGGGCGAAGGCCAAGGTCGCGATGCTGTCCGCGATGTACGGCGGGGCCGGCGGCGAGGCGGGCCAGTTGCTCGCCGTGCTGCGGCGGCGCTTCCCGGCCGCGGCGGGTTACGTGGAGGCGGCCGCGCGGGCCGGGGAGGAGGGGCGCGTGGTCCGGTCGGTGCTCGGCCGCACCTGCCCGCCCCCGTCCGCGAGCTGGCGCGCGCTCACCGAGGAGGCCGCCGACCCGGACGCCGAGCGCGACCCGCGCGCCGGGCGGGCCTCACGCGCCCGCGGAAGGTTCACCAGGAACTTCGTCGTGCAGGCGAGCGCGGCGGACTGGGCGCTGGTCATGCTGGTCTGTCTCCGGGCCGGCCTGGCGAAGATCGATATGCGCAACGAAGACTCCGCAGTGCCGCCGCCCCCAGTGCCGCCGCCCCCAGTGCCGGCCCCGCCCGGCGCCGGTCACCGGCGGCCCGAGCTGGTGTTCTTCCAGCACGACGAGGTGATCGTGCACGCCCCGCGCGAGCAGGCCGACGCCGTGGTCGCGGCGGTGTCACGGGCGGCCGAACAGGCGTCCCGGCTGGTGTTCGGGCCCATCAGGATCGCGTTCCCGCTGAACACGGCCGTCGTGGACTGTTACGCCGACGCGAAGTGACCCGGGCGGGCGAGACGAGCCGCGGGCGCGGTCGGGCCCGGCTCAGCGGTCGATGTCCACCGGGGGCAGGTCGGCGACCTCCTCCTTGCTGATCCGCAGCTTGATCCCGTCTCGCACGTCGGTGACCGCGCCGATCGGGATCGCGACCTCCTTGCGTCCCCACAGGTGACCCTCGGCCAGCAGCACGTGCGAGACCCGGCGGCTGGCGGCGTCGACCGCCAGCCCGTGCACGTGCCCGATCGGCCCGTCGGTGGCGTAGACGGGCTCGCCGCGACGCACCTCGACCTCGCCTTCCGGGATGGTGTCGTAGGTCACGGTCTGCGAGAATCCCGGCACGTCGGCGCCGGCCACCCCGCCCTGCAAGCTGTAGTACGGCCAGGAGAGCACCTGCTCGGAGCCGTAGTCCTCGTAGCCGAGCGTGCCCGGCACGAACTGGGTCTCCTCGGCCGAGTCGAGCCGCTCGAACTCCGCGACGGTGCAGCGCAGCCTGACCCCGTCCCCGGTCGCCTCGGCCAGCTCGACCGGGACCAGGCGGCCCAGTCCCAGCCGGTGCGCGGGTTCGACCACCAGGTGGGTAACCGCCTGAGCCAGCGGGTCGACGACGACCCGCTTGACCGTGCCGGCCGGCCCGTCGCTGCAACTCGCTGCCGCGCCGATCCTGAACATTGTCTGCGCCATGGCAATCCCCGATCGCTGTCCGCCAAACCCAGCCTACGGGCGGCCGCCGGCCGGGTGCCGGCCGGACGTCAGCGGTGCAGGCTCATCGGCTGGCCGCCCCTGCTGAGCTGGTGGAACAGGCGCTCGGTGTCGGGGTGCGGCTCGCCGCCCGGTGCGATCTCGGCGATCGCGTCCAGGCACGACGTCCAGGCCTCGGTCACGCCCGCGGGGTTGCCCGCCTCGTGCTCGGCCCGCATGACCGCGCGCCAGAGCTGCTCGGCCGCCGACTCGGCGGACAGCCCGATCCGCGCGGCCCGCCGTGCCGCCCGCGGTTCCCCCGCGGCGAGTTCAAGCTGCGCGAGCAGGTCGGCGGTGTCGACGATCTCCGCTCGCATGGTTTCGAACAGCGCGATGTCGATCCACCAGTGGTAGCACTCGGCGAACGGCTGGCCGCGGACAAGCTCGAGCGCGGCGCGCAGGTCAGCGGCCGAGCGATCGGCTCGGCCGCGCCTGGCCAGCACGCTGAAGTCGGCCCAGTCCAGCCGGACGCTGTCGTGCGGCACGTAGATGCCGCTGCCCAGGTGGATGATGTACTCCTGGCCGTCGGCCGTCTGGCCGAGGCGGCGCCTGGTCCTGGTGATGAGCTGACGGACCGAGTCGGGCGGCCGCGGGTGGTCGACGTCGGCACCGAGCAGACCGCACAGCGCCGAGTTCGACAGCCCGACCGGTGCGTGCAGGGCCAGGGCGAGCAGCAGTTCGGCCTGCTTCGGCTGCAACGGCTCGGCCGAGCCGATCACCTCGAACGGGCCGAGCACGTTGATGCTCAGGCACGGGGCGCGGTCCCGCGGGCCAGGACGGCGCTCGTGCCGCCACGGCTCGGCCCGGCGGCCGTGACGCCCGTCAGCGTCGGCCGACGGCTGGAACCGCTGGCCCGGGCGCCCGTCAGCGTCGACCCGCCACGGCTCGAACCGGCGGCCGTGACGCCCGTCGCCCCGGGACTCCCTGTCGGCCTCGGGCTCCCGGCCTGGCTCGGCCCGCCCGTCCGGCTCGGCCTGCCCGGCCGGCTCGGCCTGCCCCTCCGGCTCGGGCTGCCCGTCCGACTCGACCGACTCGATCAACTCGGCCAACTCGGCGAATTGCGGCGAGCCGTCATGGCCGGCGAGCTCCGGCGGGTCCTCGAGTTCTCCCGGCTCGGGGAAGCCGATCGGCCTGGTGAGCTCGTCGTCAGTCCCGGGCAGCACGGGCGCGGCGGCGAACCGCATCCACGGCGGGCCGCCGTAGTCGTCGTAGGGCCCGGCCTCGGGACTGACGTCCGAGGTCGCGGCGGCGGTGGTGAAGAGCCCGGCGAGCGCCTCATACTCGCTCACCGTCAGCGTCTGCGGCCAGACGGTGAGCTGATGCTGCGGGCCCAGGTAGGCCAGCGTGATCGTGGCGGTCATCTCGCCCGGCCCGCCGGGGTCTGGCTCGAGCCGGAACACGGCCGGCCCGAGCTTGCCGTCCTCGGCCTGGATGTCGCCCGCGACGAGGGCGGCGACCCCCCCGGGGCCATCGGCCAGGTCGAGCAGCCTCGCCATCTGCTCCGGTGTCGGCTGCAGCCTGCTGACCAGCAGCGTCAGGCCCCAGTCCTCGTCCTCGGGATCCTCCATCCGGCGGGTCCTGACGTCGGCCTGGCGGTCACCGGCCAGTCTCCTGGCGATCGTGCGGGTCCTGGCCTCAAGCATGTCGAGCGCCTGGTCCAGGTCGCGGCAGCGCTCTGCCCGGCCGAGCACCTCGAGCTCGTCGCAGCCGACCAGCACCAGGTCGTACCAGCCGCTCCAGCGGCTCGACGCGAGCTCGGTCGCCGCCGTGACGAGCAGCCGGTCGGTCAGGGCGAGCGGGCCGTCGCAGCAGGTGACCCGCATGGCCTCCAGGTCGAGGAGCAGGTATCCGCCGCCGGGCACGGCCCCGGCGGTGAACAGGCCGGGCAGCAGGTCGCCGACCTCGCCGGGCACGAGCGGAGCGGTGGTCCACTCCGGCGAGGCGTCGCGCAGGTCGGCGGTCCAGCACATCCCCTGCCGACCGGGCGCGATCGTGAACGGGGAGGGCGGCGGGCCGGCCGCCGGAGCCGAGAGCAGCACGTCGATGCGGTCCGCGGTCAGGTGGATGCCGACGATGGGCGGCAGCGGATCGCCGCCACGGCCGACCCCCTCGCTCAGGTCGCAGAGCGCGTCCCGCAGCGAGCCTGGCGGGGCCGGCGGCATGGCCGCTCGGAGCTTCTGCTCGATGCGCTGGCCATCGGTGTCTGCCGGCAGGGCGATGCGCCGCCCCGGCCGCCGGTGCTGGCGCTGCCGGTGCCGCAGTCGTTCCAGGGTGACTAAGGCGGCACCGGCGAGCATTCCGAGCGTGAACAGCACTGCCTGCTGGACCTCCTCGTGCTGACCCGCCGCCAGCTCGCTGGATCTATTACCTGAGCCTGCCGCCTGCGGCCCGCCCGCGCTGCCCGTTCCCTCGGACTGGCCGGCGTCGCCGCCGGCGGCGTGATGCGGCTGGCCGAAACGGGGGTCACCCGGCGCGTGCCCGTCGTGGTGCTGGTGGCCCGCCTGGTGCTGATGGTGCGTCTGGGGGCCCGGATCGGCCGGAGCGGCGCTGTCGGGCAGGCGCAGCCGCCAGCCCGGCAGGATCAGCGACGCGTCGGTGAAGACATGGCCGTCGCCCATGTCGTGCCCTAGGTTCAGCCTGACCAGCGCGGGATATCGGTCACCCGCGCCCAGGTAGCGCTGCGCGATCGTCCACAGGCAGTCACCCGGGCGAACGACCACGGTCCGGTGCGGGGCGGTGGCGTTCGCCGAGTCGGCTTGCGCGGACTCATGCATCGTGTGCTCCCCCGGCTTGACCAGCGCTTCCAAGGTGACCGCCGGCAGGTCGCGCACGACCGGCGTGGCCCGTGGCCCCGTCGCGGCCGGGTCGACATGCCTGGTGATCGCGGCGGGGCTGGCCGCCAGGACGGGCGAGGCGGCCAGCGAGACCGCGACCGGGGTAGTGAACGTCATCGACGCGACCGCGACCAGCCTGGCGGCCATCGGTTGAAAGCCGGCCAGGTGCAGGCGGGGGGCGGGCCGGCCGCGCAGGGCGGCCTGCGCCTCCGCCAGCACGGCGGCGGTGAAGGCCGCCCAGGCCAGCCAGGACGCGTCCTTGATGGCGCCGAGGAACAGGCTTCCGTCGTCCCTGTGCAGCAGCACGAACCTGATCACATGCAGGGACGGCAGCCGGCCCGGAATGGGCGATCCGCCGACGCGGTACAGCAGTATCGGCAGGCCCGCGGTGATCGCCGCGAGCGTGAGCAGGGCCGTGACGCCGCGGACGGCCTTGCCCAACCGGCGCGCGATCACGTCCCCGGTCCCGTCACGCCGCTGACCAGCGAGGCCACCGCGGAGCCGGTCGAGGTCATGGTGTCGATGCCGATGAGCGAGAGCACGAGGGTGTGCCCGGTGACCGTCACGGTGACCCGGATCCGCTGCGTGCCGTCGGCGGAGACGGTGCCCGTGTATCCCGCGCTGGCGAGATAGGCTCGCGCCGCCGCCACCGCCTGACCCTGGTCCACCTGGAAGGTGCCCGAGCGGTAGGCGGTCGACCTGTCCACCATGCCGGCGCCGGCTCGGGCGGCTTCCTGTGCGACCGCGAAGGCGCTCGACGACTGGTTCAGCTTGCGGCCGCCGTCGATCACCAGCCCGGCC
>DASPZH010000368.1:0-2518 GCA_035636335.1 Streptosporangiaceae bacterium | reverse complement strand
CGAACGCCTCGCCCGCCTCGCCCGCCCTCGCCCGCCTCCGCCAACATCGTTGTAGCAGCGATGTTCGCCCTCGCCCGCCTCCGCCAACATCGTTGTGGCAGCGATGTTCGCCGGCGACCCCCGCTGCCACAACGATGTTGCTGAACTGGCCTCGAGACGAACATCGTTGTGGCAGCGATGTTCGCGATGGCCCGCGAGAGCGGAGCGCGACCTCCGACGGCCCCGCCAGCAGCCCCGGCCCCTGTCGCCCCGGACCCATGAGGCGCGCTCGGGGTGGCTTCGTGTGGAGTGCTCGTGAGGGCTCCGTGGGCTCGGACCTGGTGTGCCTTGGTGGTGGGTGAGCGCGCGTTCACGCTGACGCCGGCCGGCGCTTGGCTGGGCGGGCGGGCAGCCTTCGTTGGTGGACGTGGTTCCTCGGTTGGTGGCCGCGCGGTGCGCCTTGGCTGGGGCTTGCCCGCGCGGCCTGTTCGGCTCGGATGACTGTGGTCATGTTCGGCTGGATGGGTGGCGGCTAGTCTGGATCTCGGTTGTCCATTCGATGACAAGGCGCGGGGCGTGGTTATCGGGGGTCTATGCGACGTCGATCCGCCGCGATCATGGAAACGGCGGGTCGGCGGCCGGGGTCCGGCGTGACCCGGTAGATTACGCCGGTGGACGTCGACATCGAAGTGGTCAGCGAAGTCACGAGCGAGGTCGTCGAGGCCTTCGGCCGGCTGCTCCCCCAGCTCTCGACCAGCGCGGCGCCGCTTGACGCGCCGGCGTTGTCGGTCATCGTGGCCGCGCCGGCCAGCACGCTGCTCGTGGCCCGAGTGGGCGGCGAGATCGTCGGGACGCTGACGCTGGTGGTCTTCGCCATCCCGACCGGGATCAGGGCGTGGGTGGAGGATGTGGTCGTCGACGAAGCGGCCCGCGGCAAGCAGTTCGGCGGCAAGCGAGTCGCCGAAGCGCTCACCACCGAGGCGATCAAGATCGCAGGGCAGGCCGGCGCCCGGACCGTTGACCTGACGACCAGGCCATCGAGGGTGGCCGCGGGCAAGCTCTACGAGCGGCTGGGCTTCGAGCAACGAGACTCGCGCGTCTACCGGTACGCGATGTCCTGACCCGAGCCGCCGGACTCAGCCAAGCTCGGCGACCGCCTCCAGCAGCCTGGTCACGTCCGAGGCGTCGTTGTAGTGCACCAGCCCGGCCCGGACCGCGCTGCCCGACTCCCTGATGCCGAGCGCGCCGGTCGGCTCCCAGGCGTAGTTATGCCCGCTCCAGACGTTGATCCTGCGGGCGGCCAGGTACTCGGCCACCTGCCACGGGGTCAGGCCGGCCACGGTGAAGTAGGCGGTCGCCGTCCGCGCTGCCGCCTTGCCGTACGTCGTGACGTGCGGCATCCCGTCCAGGCCGCCGAGCAGGACGCCGAACAGCTTCTGCTCGTGCGCCTGCGCCGCGGCCATCGAGGCGAGCACGCGCTCCCGCCTGGTCCCGGCCGCCGCGTCGTCGAGCGCGGCCAGGTGCTCGACCGCCGCCGTGACCCCAGCCAGGTCCGCGAACGGGGGCGTGCCGAACTCGAACCGCTCGGGAACGGTGTCGGGCGAGGGAACCAGCTTGTCCGGGCGCAGCGAGTCGAGCAGGGCCGGGCTGGCGATGACCGCGCCGACGTGCGGACCCGACCACTTGTACGCGCTCGTCGCGTAGAAGTCGGCGCCGAGCGCGCGGACGTCGACCGGCCCGTGCGGGGTCGCGTGCACCCCGTCGACGTAGCTCAGCGCCCCGGCCGCCCTGGCCATCGCGGTGATCGCCGGGATGTCCGGCCGGGTGCCGATGACGTTGCTCGCCGCCGTGAACGCCACCAGCCTGGTGCGGTCGCCGAGCAGGCCAGGGTACTGCTCGGCCGGAAGCTCGCCGGTGGCCGGATCCAGCTCCGCCCACCGCACGACGGCACCGGCCCTGCGCGCGGCCTGGACCCAGGGCCTGATGTTGGCGTCGTGGTCGAGCCTGGACACGACCACCTCGTCGCCGGCCCGCCAGGTGTCGGCGAGCGCGGCCGCCATCCGGTAAGTCAGTGTCGTCATGTTCGGGCCGAGCACCACGCCGGCCGGCTCCCCGCCGACCAGGTCGGCCACCGCCTCCCGGCAGCCGCTCGTGATCGCGTCCGCCCTGGCGCTGGCCGGGAACGCGCCGCCGTCGTTGCCGAGGCCGGCCCGCTGCACGCCGCCGATGGCGCTGATCACCGCGGAGGGCACCTGAGTCCCCGCCGCGCCGTCCAGGTAGGCGTACCCGTCGGCCAGCGCCGGGTAGGCGGCGCGAACCCTGCTCACGTCGAATGCCATCCGCGGTCAGCCCCTTTCGCTCGTGCTCGCCATCATCGCAGCGCGGGCACGAGCACGCGGCATGGGACCCGGCGCTCTGGCCGGGCGCTCCTGGGAGACGCCCTAGTCGGGCAGGCGCCGCGATGAGCGCAGCACCGCGAGCCACGGGTCCCGGTCCGGGCTGAGCGGAAGCTGGGGGACGCCGGCCAGCCACGCCGCCA
>DASPZH010000367.1:0-2693 GCA_035636335.1 Streptosporangiaceae bacterium | reverse complement strand
GGCATGGGCTGGGCGCCGGTCTCGGGACTCGACGACACCGACTACGGCGAGCTTGCGGCCAAGGCCCTGAACGAAGCGGTCAGCGAGGTCAGCCCGCCGCCCGGCGTCACCGTGCGCCAGGTGGTCGTGGAGGGTAACGCCGCCCAGGCGCTGCTCGACGCGGCCAAGGGTGCCGACCTGCTCGTGGTGGGCAACCGCGGTCACGGCGGGTTCGCCGACGCGCTGATCGGCTCGGTCAGCGTGCGCTGCCTGCACCACGCCACGTGCCCGGTCGTCGTCCGCAGCCCGAAACACCACTGACCGCGGCCGGCTGAGCAGGCAGGAGATCACATCGATGTTCGAGATCCGATTCTACGGGCGCGGCGGCCAGGGGACGGTGACGGCGGCCGAGCTGCTGTCGGCGGCGGCGTTCACCGAGGGCAGGCACGCCCAGGCGTTCCCCAGCTTCGGCTCGGAACGCACCGGCGCGCCGGTGATGTCGTTCTGCCGGCTCGACGACAAGCCGATCAGGAGCCGGGAGCCGGTCACGCGCCCTGACGCGCTGGTCATCCAGGATCCGACCCTGCTGCACCAGGTCAACGTCTTCGAGGGCGCGCGGGCCGACTGCCGGCTGCTGATCAACTCGGCGCGCCCGGCCGCGGACCTGAACATCGGCGAGTTCACCAGCAAGCTGCCGCCGGGCGCGGTGCTGACCGTCCCGGCGACCGAGTTCGCGCTGAAGCACCTGGGCAGGCCGGTGCCGAGCGCGGCCCTGCTCGGCGGGTTCGCCGCCCTGACCGGCCTGGTCACGCTGGAATCGGTGACCGCGGCGATCGAGGCGCGGTTCGCCGCCAGGCCGCAGGTCGCCGCGGGCAACGTGGGGGCGGCGCGGGCGGCGTTCGACTACGTCACCGCCGAGCTCGCCCGCCTGGGCCTGCCGTCCGGGCGGGCCGCCCGCAACGGCGGCCGACCCGCGCCATCGGCGGCCGAACCGCCGGTGCCCAGCACGACGGCAGTCGGCACGGCCGGGACCGGCACAGCCGGGACCGGCACGGCGGGCGGTTCTGGCGGCGGCCGGGTCGCCCAGATCGAAGGGTCGGCCGGCGTCGCCGAGGCCGTCGCGCGCTGCCGTCCCGAGGTGATCTGCGCCTACCCGATCTCCCCGCAGACCCACATCGTCGAGGCGCTGAGCCGGCAGGTGAAGTCGGGCCAGCTCGCCCCCTGCGAGTTCATCAACGTGGAGTCCGAGTTCGCCGCGATGTCGGTGGCGATCGGCGCCTCGGCGGCTGGCGCCCGTGCCTACACGGCCACGGCCAGCCAGGGCCTGCTGTACATGACCGAGCCGCTGTACAACGCCTCCGGCCTCGGCCTGCCGATCGTGATGACCGTGGCGAACCGTGCGATCGGCGCCCCGATCAACATCTGGAACGACCACAGCGACGCGATGAGCCAGCGCGACTGCGGCTGGATCCAGCTCTACGCGGAGACCAACCAGGAGGCGATGGACCTGCACATTCAGGCGTTCAGGCTCGCCGAGGCGCTGCCGGTGATGGTGTGTATGGACGGGTTCATACTCACCCACGCGCACGAGCGGCTTGAGGTGCCGGGAGCCGAGCAGGTCGACGCGTTCTTGCCGCCGTTCGAGCCGCGGCAGGTGCTCGATCCCGGCGAGCCGGTCTCGATCGGCGCGATGGTCGGCCCCGAGGCGTTCACCGAGGTCCGGTTCCTCGCGCACGCGAGGCAGCTCCAGGCGCTCGACCTGATCCCGCGGGTCGCCGCCGAGTTCGCCGAGCGCTTCGGCCGTAACGGTGCTGGCCACCACGGGGCCGGCCTGGTCAGGCCGTACCGGACCGAGGACGCGCAGACGATCGTGGTCGCGCTCGGCTCGGTGCTCGGCACGATCAAGGACACCGTCGACGAGCTGCGCGACGACGGCATGAAGATCGGCGCGCTCGGGATCACGTCGTTCCGGCCGTTCCCGCTCGACGCGGTCGCGGAGGCGCTCGGAAACTGCCGGCGTGTCGTCGTGGTCGAGAAGGCGCTGGCCGTGGGCATCGGCGGGATCGTGTCGGCCAACGTCAGGATGGCGCTGTCCGGGGTCAACGTGCGCGACTACACGGTCATCGCCGGCCTCGGCGGCCGCGCGATCACCAGGAAGTCGCTGCGCGAGCTGTTCCTGACCGCGGCCAGGGACCAGCTCGAGCCGCTGACGTTCCTCGACCTGGACGTCGAGCTGGTCGGGCGCGAGCTCGCCCGGGTCGCGGCCAGCCGCCAGTCCGGGCCAGCCGCCGAGAACATGCTCCGCGACCTGGGCGCCGTCGCCTCGCGGATCGGATAAGGGGAACGTCATGCCGGCTCAGCCGATCAAGTTCTACCAGACGGGCAGCTTCGCGGTCGGGAACCGGCTGCTCGATCCCGGCCAGCGCACCGTTCAGTCCGACGCCGACCGCGCGAACTCCATCAGCTCCGGGCACCGAGCCTGCCAGGGATGCGGAGAAGCCCTGGGAGCTCGTTACGCCCTGGATGCGGCGATGCGGGCGACGAACGGCCAGCTCATCGCGGTGAATGCGACCGGGTGCCTGGAGGTCTTCTCGACTCCCTTCCCCGAGACTTCCTGGCGGATCCCGTGGATCCACTCGCTGTTCGGCAACGCGCCCGCGGTCGCGACCGGCGTCGCGGCGGCGATGCGGGTCAAGGGAAGGCCCGACGTCCGC
>DASPZH010000366.1:0-12819 GCA_035636335.1 Streptosporangiaceae bacterium | reverse complement strand
GAAGGCCGCCGGGTTCTCCGACGCCCAGGTCGCCCAGCTCACCGGGCTGTCGGAGGGGCAGGTCAGGGGGCTGCGCCGGGAGTTCGGGGTCCGCCCGGTCTACCACATGGTGGACACCTGCGCGGCGGAGTTCGCGGCGAGCACGCCGTACCTGTACTCCAGCTACGACGAGCTGTCCGAGGTCCCGGCGTCGGCCAGGCCGAAGGTGATCATCCTGGGCAGCGGGCCGAACCGGATCGGCCAGGGCATCGAGTTCGACTATGCCTGTGTGCACGCCTGCTTCGCCGCGGCGCAGGCCGGCTTCGAGACCGTGATGGTCAACTGCAACCCGGAGACGGTCTCCACCGACTACGACACCTCCGACCGGCTCTACTTCGAGCCGCTCACGCTCGAGGACGTGCTCGAGATCGTGGCGGCCGAGCAGGCGGCCGGCGAGGTGGCCGGCGTGATCGTCTCGCTCGGCGGCCAGACCCCGCTCGGGCTGGCGCGCGCGCTGGCCGCCGAGGGGGTGCCGATCCTGGGCACCTCGCCCGAGGCCATCCACCTGGCCGAGGACCGCGCCGAGTTCAGCGCCGTGCTCGCCGCCGCCGGGCTGCTCGCGCCCCGGCACGGCACCGCGCTGTCCGCGGGTGACGCGGCCGAGGTCGCCGCGGAGATCGGCTACCCGGTCCTGGTGCGGCCGTCGTACGTGCTCGGCGGGCGCGGCATGGAGATCGTCTACGACGAGCCGACGCTCGAGTCCTACGTGCACCGGGCCGCGCTGGCCAGCCCCGAGCATCCGGTGCTGATCGACCGGTTCCTCGACGACGCGGTCGAGATCGACGTGGACGCGCTGTTCGACGGCGAGGAACTGTACCTGGGCGGCGTGATGGAGCACATCGAGGAGGCGGGGATCCACTCCGGCGACTCGGCCTGCGCGCTGCCCCCGATCACGCTCGGGCGCGAGTACATCGCCGCGGTCCGCGCGTCCACCGAGGCGATCGCGCGCGGGGTCGGCGTGCTCGGGCTGCTGAACGTCCAGTACGCGCTGGCCGCCGGGCTGCTGTACGTGCTCGAGGCCAACCCGCGGGCGTCGCGGACGGTGCCGTTCGTCTCCAAGGCCACCGCGGTGCCGCTGGCCAAGGCCGCGACCAGGATCATGCTCGGCGCGACGGTCGCGCAGCTTCGGGCCGAGGGGGTGCTCGCGGCGTCCGGTGACGGCGGGAGCCTGCCGCTCGACGCTCCGATCGCGGTGAAGGAGGCGGTGCTGCCGTTCGGCCGGTTCCGCGACACCAGCGGCGCGGGTGTCGACACCCTGCTCGGCCCGGAGATGCGCTCGACCGGCGAGGTCATGGGCATCGACGAGTACTTCGGCACCGCGTTCGCGAAGTCTCAGGCGGCCGCGTACGGCGCGCTGCCGGTGAAGGGGCGCGCGTTCGTGTCGGTCGCGAGCAAGGACAAGCGGGCGATGATCTTCCCGGTCAAGCGCCTCGCCGACCTCGGTTTCGAGATCTGGGCGACCAGCGGAACCGGGGAGGTACTGCGGCGAAACGGGGTCCATGCCACGATCGTGCGTAAGCACAGCGACGGCCGGGGGCCCGGCGGCGAGCCGACGATCGTGGAGCGGATCCTGGCGGGCCAGGTGGATCTCGTCGTTAACACGCCGTTCGGCGGGGCAGGCCAGCCCGGCCCGCGGCGTGACGGCTACGAGATCCGCACCGCGGCCGTGCGCCGCGGGCTGCCCTGCGCGACCACGATGGCCGGGCTCGCGGCGATCGTGCAGGGAATCGAGGCCATCATGAGGAACGAGGTGGGTGTGCGTTCGCTCCAGGAGCACGCCGAGCACATCGGCCGGGGGCGGCCGGCCGGGCGGGCGGGCGGCCGGCTGGGCGGGCGGGGATGACCGCGAGCGAGCATGAGTCTGCGCCCGGGCCGGTGCAGGTGCGCGGGACCGTGCTCACCGTCCGCCGGGTCGACGCCTATCAGGCGATCACGATCGTCGCCCCCGGCATCGCGGCGCGGTTCAAGCCCGGCCAGTTCGTGGCCGTCGCGGTCGGCGGCCCCGACACCTCGATGCTGCTGCGCCGTGCCTTCTCGATCCACGACGTCCGGCCGGATCACGGCGGGACGGTCGAGTTCGTGTTCGCCGTCGTCGGCCGCGGCACCCGCTGGCTGGCCGAGCGCCGGGCCAGGGACGTGCTCGACCTGACCGGCCCGCTCGGCCGGCCGTTCCCGGTGCCGAGGGACCCGGTGAGCTGCCTGCTCGTGGGCGGCGGCTACGGCAGCGCGCCGCTGTTCGCCCTGGCCGGCCGGCTGCGCGAGCGCCGTTGCTCGGTCGACTTCCTGCTCGGCGCCGCGAGCGGCGACCGGGTTTTCGGCGCGCTGACGGCGCGGCGGACCGGCCGGTCGGCGACGATCACGACCGTGGACGGCTCGCTGGGCGTGCGCGGGATCGTGACCGACATGCTGGGCCAGGTGATCCACGAGGCGCGGACCGACGTGATCTACGCCTGCGGTCCGATGCCGATGCTACGCCAGGTCACCGCGCTGGCCCGGCGGTACGACATCCCCGTGCAGGTCGCCGTCGAGGAGTCGATGGCCTGCGGGATCGGGGTCTGCATGACCTGCGTGCTGCCGGTGGTCGGCTCGGACGGGATCACCCGGATGGTCAGGTCCTGCGTCGACGGCCCGGTGTTCCGCGGTGAGCGGGTGCGCTGGGACGACGTGGGAACGATCCCGTTCGACGCCTTCGGCGCGCCTGGCTGGGAGCCTAGGACCAGGCGGGGCCAGCAGCCGGGCGGCGGCGACGGTGGCGACGGCAGCGACGGGCGGGACGGCCAGCCCGGCCACCCGGGCCACCCGGCCCAGCCGGGTCACTCGGGCCAGCCGGGCCACTCGGGCCAGCCGGGCCAGCTTGGCCAGTACCGGCAGGCGAGCGCGGCGCGGAGGCAGAACCATGGCGCCTGACCTGCGCACGCGGCTCGGCAGCGTCGAGCTGCCCAATCCGATCCTGACCGCCTCGGGCTGCGCCAGTTCGGGCCGCGAGCTCGCCCAGTTCGTCGACGTCTCCAGGATCGGGGCGGTCGTCACCAAGTCGGTGATGCTCGCGCCGCGGGCCGGCCGCCCGACGCCGCGGATGGCCGAGACCAGCGGCGGGATGCTCAACTCGATCGGCCTGCAGGGGCCGGGCATCGACGCGTTCCTGCAGCGCGACCTGCCGTGGCTGCTGTCGAGGGGAGCCAGGGCGGTGGTGTCCATCGCCGGCAGCACGGTCGACGAGTACGCCGAGCTGGCCGCGCGGCTGTCGGATGCCGCCGGGGTGACCGCGCTCGAGGTGAACATCTCGTGCCCGAATGTCGAGCACCGCGGCCAGGTGTTCGCGTGCGACCCGGCCGACGCGGGCGCGGTGGTCGAGGCGGTCAGGGCACGGGCGCGGTACGACGTCCCGGTGTTCGCCAAGCTGTCGCCGGACGTCACCGACATCGTGGCGATCGCCCGCGCGTGCGTGGCGGCGGGTGCCGACGGCCTGTCGATGATCAATACGCTGCTCGGGATGGTGATCGACACCGACACGATGCGGCCCGTGCTTGCCGGGCTGACCGGAGGGCTGTCCGGGCCCGCGATCAGGCCGGTCGCCGTGCGCTGCATCTGGCAGGTCAGGCAGGCGCTGCCTGATGTCCCGATCATCGGGATGGGCGGCGTGATGACAGGCCGGGACGCCCTCGAGCTCATGGTGGCGGGCGCGTCGATGATCGGCGTAGGGACCGCGATCTTCCACGACCCGTCGGCATGCGCGCGGATACTGCGCGAGCTCGACGACGAGCTCGCCCGGCGCGGGGTCGAACGGTTGTCCGAGGTGGTCGGCCTGGCCCACGAGCTGCGGGCGGCCGGCCGGAGCGTGGGAACGGTCAGGTAAGGGGCCGCCGCGGCCGGCGGCGCTCGCCCGGCCCAGCGACCCGAGAATCAAGCGACCCGAGTATCAACCGACCTGAGAATGGAGTGAAGATGACGAGCCGGGCCCCGATCGCAGTGGCGCTCGACGCACCGGACCTGGACACCGCGGCGCAGTGGGCGGATCTGGTCACCCCGCACGTCAGCACGCTGAAGGTCGGACTTGAGCTGTACCTGAGGTTCGGGCCGGAGGCCGTCGCGTCGGTGCGCGGGCCCAGGGGCGTGGACGTCTTCCTCGACCTGAAGCTGCACGACATACCGGCGACCGTCGTCGGCGCGGCCCGCGCGGTCGCCAAGGTCCGTCCCGACCTGCTGACCGTGCACGCCGCGGCCGGCGCCGCGGCGATCGGGGAGGCCGTGCAGGCCCTGCCGACCACGAACATCGTCGCCGTCACCGTCTTGACCTCGCTGAGCGACCGCGATCTGGGCGACATCGGGATGGCGGGCCCGGTCAGCGACGCGGTGCTCAGGCTGGCCGCGCTCGCGGTCGGAGCGGGGGCGCGCGGCCTGGTCTGCTCACCGCACGAGGTCGCCGCCGTGCGCGCGGAGGTGGGCCCGGACATCACGCTGGTCACGCCCGGCGTCCGCCCGTTCGGCGAGGCGAGCCACGACCAGGCCAGGGTCGCCACGCCGCAGGAGGCGCTGCGTGACGGCGCCGACCTGCTGGTGATCGGCAGGCCGATCACCAGCGCTCCCGACCCCGGAGCCGCCGCCGCGGCCCTCGCGACCGCCCTGCGCCGCCGCCAGCCCGCGCCCGGACGGTAGAACCAGCCACGCCTGGAGCGAGCCTCCAGGCGCGCCTGCTCCCCGGCGAGCAGGGGGTCTGCGCGGTCGTGCCCGGGCGAACACGATGCATCGCTGCAAACTGCTCGCGGGCGGTGCCGGCGCGCAAGGCCATTCTTTCCTGGTCAGCGGCACTCCAAGCGATTACACTAGGCACCTGAACGTGCTCACTAAGTAGTTATGGATGAATTGTGACGCGATAAACGGGGGTTCGCGTTGCCCTAGCGGGCTGAACTCGCTAGTTTCCCCTCGCGAACAGAGTTTTTCGATACGAAACCCGAGGTGACCACGCGTGGCTCTTCCCCCACTGACCCCCGACCAGCGGGCTGCCGCTCTCGAGAAGGCCGCCAAGGCCCGCAAGGAGCGTGCTGAGATCAAGAACAAGCTCAAGCACGCCTCGACGACGCTGCCCGAGGTCCTCAAGGACGGTCAGACCGACGATGTCGTGGGCAAGATGAAAGTCTCCGCGCTGCTTGAGTCCATGCCGGGCGTGGGTAAGGTTCGCGCCAAGCAGATCATGGAGCGGCTGGGCATCGCCGAGTCGCGCCGTGTTCGCGGGCTCGGCGCCAACCAGCGGATCGCGCTCGAGCAGGAATTCCGCGACGTCTGATCAGTCCGTCAGGTACCGCGCGGGGACGGGGGACTGCGTCATGGCTGATCCGGCCGCTTCGACGGGATCAGACGACGTGTGCCCCCTCCCCGCGGGCCTGACGGTCCTGTCCGGCCCGTCTGGGGTCGGGAAGAGCACGGTGGTGCAGGAGATCAGGCGCAACTGCCCGCTGGTCTGGCTGTCGGTTTCGGTGACGACCAGGAAACCCCGTCCGGGCGAGAAGCCCGGTCGTGAGTATTTCTTTGTGGGAGAGCGCGAGTTCGAGGAAATGGCTGAATCGGGCCGGCTTCTGGAGTGGGCGCGATTCGCCGGGAATTACTACGGCACGCCCGCGGAGCCGGTAGCGGAGCGGTTGAAAGCGGGCATACCGGGACTACTTGAGGTGGATGTGGTCGGCGCGAGGCAGGTTCGGCTGGCGGTGCCCGACTCGCTGCTGGTGTTCCTCGCCCCGCCGTCCTGGGACGAGCTTGTCCGCAGGCTCACGGGCCGCGAGACAGAGCCCGCCGAGGTGATCGAGCAGCGGCTGGCGGCCGCGCGGGCGGAGCTGAGAGCGGAGAGTGAGTTCGATGTCACGCTTGTCAACACGTCGGTCGGAGATGTCTGCGCTCAACTGGTAGCCTTGATGACGGCCCAGCCGGCGGACCGGTCGGCCAAGTAAGGGTTGCGATCGGGAAGGCAGACTGTGGCAGGGACTCCGGCGCTCGAGGGAATCATCAATCCGCCCATCGACGAGCTGCTCGACGTGGTGGACAGCAAGTACGGCCTGGTGATCATGGCATCGAAGCGCGCCAGGCAGATCAACGCGTACTACGCGCAGCTCGGCGAGGGCATGCTCGAGTTCGTCGGCCCGCTGGTCGAGACGCGGGTGCAGGAGAAGCCGCTGTCGATCGCCTTGCGCGAGATCAGCGAGGGCATGCTCCAGGCCGAGCCGGTGGACATCCCGGCTTCCTGACCGAAGTTCCGGGTGGCGACCGCCGATGAGCATCGTCCTCGGCGTGGGTGCCGGGATCGCCGCGTACAAGGTCTGCGAGCTGCTCAGGCTGCTGACCGAGTCAGGTCATCGCGTCCGCGTGGTGCCGACGCCTGACTCGCTGCGGTTCGTCGGGGCGGCGACCTGGGAGGCGCTGTCCGGCCAGCCCGTCAGCGCCAGCCAGTGGGACGACGTGCCCGGCGTGCCGCACGTCCGGATCGGGCAGCAGGCTGACCTGGTTCTCGTGGCCCCGGCATCGGCCGACCTGATCGCGCGCGCCGCCGCAGGCCTGGCCCCGGACCTGCTGAGCAACGTGCTGCTGACGGCACGGTGCCCGGTCGTCTACGCGCCCGCCATGCACACGGAGATGTGGCAGCATCCGGCTACCGTGGCCAACGTCGCGGTGCTGCGCGGCCGGGGGGCGCTCGTGCTCGAGCCGGCGTCCGGGCGGCTGACGGGCAGCGACACCGGCCCCGGCCGGCTGCCCGAGCCCGCCGAGCTCTACCGGGTCGCGCTCCGCGTGCTCGCCAGAGGGTCGGCCGGCCTGGCGGCCGACCTGGCGGGCCGGCGCGTGGTCGTGTCGGCCGGGGGAACCAGGGAGGAGGTCGACCCGGTCCGATTTATCGGGAATTGGTCATCGGGCCTGCAGGGCTACGCGCTGGCGAGGACGGCCGCGGCCCGCGGCGCCGAGGTCACGCTGATCGCCGCGAACACGGGGCTCGCCGATCCGGCGGGCGCGCGCGTGGTCAAGGTGACATCGGCGTGCGAGTTGCGTGACGCCGCGGTCAAGGCGGCCGCGGGTGCCGACGCGGTCGTGATGGCGGCCGCCGTGGCCGACTACCGCCCCGCGAGCAGGAGCGAGGTGAAGCTCAAGAAGTCGGGCGCAGCGCCCGAGCCGATCGTGCTGACCGAGAACCCCGACATCCTGCGGGAACTGTCCGCCGACAGGCAGCGGCCCGGGCAGGTGATCGTCGGCTTCGCGGCCGAGACCGACAACGTGGTTGCCAACGGGCAGGCGAAGCTCGCCGCCAAGGGCTGCGACCTGCTCGTGGTCAACAGGGTAGGGAGGGGCCTGGCGTTCGGCACGGCCGACAACGAGGCACAGATTCTGGCCGCCGACGGGCAGCGCACCTCCGTGCCGCGCGGGCCGAAGGAAGCACTGGCCGAGGTGATCTGGGATCATGTTGCGGCCCGGCTGCGCTGATCCGTGCCGTTACCCGGGCCCCGGCCGCTCCCGGTTGCCGCGCGCCGCGCTGACCAGGACAGCTCCGAGCTAGCTGCTCCCGGCTACACTGCGGCGAGACCCAGCCGAACGAGAAAAGGGTGCCAAGTGGCTCGTCGCCTGTTCACATCTGAGTCGGTTACTGAAGGTCATCCTGACAAGATGGCCGATCAGATCAGCGACACCATCCTTGACGCGATGGTCAAGGGCGATCCGAACAGCCGGGTCGCCGTCGAGACGCTGATCACGACGGGCCAGGTACACGTCGCCGGCGAGGTGACTACCGAAACCTACGTCGACATCCCGGGCCTGATCAGGGACAAGATACTTGACATCGGATACGACTCATCGGCCAAGGGATACGACGGCGCGTCCTGCGGGGTGTCGGTATCGATCGGCTCGCAGTCACCCGACATCGCCCAGGGCGTGCTGCACGCGTTCGAGTACCGGGAGGGTGAGGGCGACGACGAGCTTGACCGCCAGGGCGCGGGCGACCAGGGAATCATGTTCGGCTTTGCCTGCCAGGAGACGCCCGAGCTGATGCCGCTTCCGATCATGCTGGCGCACCGGCTGTCCCGCCGGCTGGCTGAGGTGCGGCACAGCGGCGAGATCCCCTACATCAGGCCGGACGGCAAGACCCAGGTCACGATCGAGTACGCGGGCAATGAGCCGGTGCGGCTCGACACGATCGTGGTCTCGACACAGCACGCTCCCGCCATCGACCTGAAGGCACTTCTGATGCCGGACGTCAGGGAGCGGGTCGTCGAGCCCGTGCTGGCCTCGCTGGAGCTGGACAAGACCAACTACCGGCTGCTCGTCAACCCGACTGGGCGGTTCGAGGTCGGCGGTCCGATGGGCGACGCCGGCCTCACCGGACGCAAGATCATCATCGACACGTACGGCGGCATGGCGCGGCATGGCGGCGGTGCGTTCTCCGGCAAGGATCCGTCCAAGGTGGACCGGAGCGCGGCGTACGCGATGCGCTGGGTGGCCAAGAACGTCGTCGCCTCGGGTCTGGCTGAGCGGTGCGAGACGCAGGTCGCCTACGCGATCGGCAAGGCCAAGCCGGTCGGGCTGTTCGTCGAGTGCTTCGGCACCGAGCAGGTGCCGGTCGAGCGGATTCAGGATGCCGTCCTCGCCGTGTTCGACCTGCGGCCGGCCGCGATCATCAGGGACCTGGAACTGCTGCGGCCGATCTACGCGCAGACCGCCAGCTACGGGCATTTCGGTCGCGAGGAGCCCGACTTCTCGTGGGAGCGCGCGAACAAGACCGATGCCCTGCGGGCGGCCGCCGGGCTGTGACGCAGGTGCCCGGCCAGCGCGACGCCGGGCTTGCCGGGGCGGCCAGACCCCGTCCCCGGCCGGCGGCGGGGCGGCCTGCCAGGCAGGCCGCCCGGCGCACCGCCGCATCGGAGCGGCCGGTGGCCCGCGTGGCCGTCGACATGCCGCTGCCGCACCTCGACCGGCTGTTCGACTACCTCGTTCCGGAATCCCTGGCCGACGTCGCGGTGCCGGGCTGCCGGGTCAGGGTCCGGTTCGCCGGCCGGCTCGCCGGCGGCTACCTGGTGGAGCGGGCCGGCGCGACCGAGCACGCCGGCCGCCTCGCCTTCCTCGAGCGGGTGCTGTCGCCCGAGCCGGTGCTGACGCAGGAGGTCGCGGGACTGGCCCGAGCCGTCGCCGACCGGTACGGCGGGAGCCTGGCCGACGTGCTGCGGCTGGCGATACCGCCGAGGCATGCGGCCGTCGAGGCCGCACCGCATGGACCGCAGGCGCGGCCGGCGGCGGCCGCCGGTGCCGGGGCCGGGCGGCCGGGCCCGTGGGCTCGCTACCGCACTGGGCCGGCTTTCCTGGCCGCGCTCGCGGGCGGCCGCAGCCCGCGGGCGGTCTGGTCGGCGCTGCCCGGACCCGACTGGCCTGCTGAGATCGCGGCCGCGGTCGCGGCCGCGTCCGCGGCCGGGCGCGGCGCATTGGTAGTCGTCCCTGACGGCAGGGACCTCGGCCTCGTCGATGCCGCGCTGGCTGCCGAGCTCGGAGGCGGCGCGCATGTCAGCCTGTCCGCTCAGCTTGGGCCGGCCGAGCGATACCGCCGGTGGCTTGCGATCCTGCGCGAGCAGGTCAGCATCGTGGCCGGCACCCGCTCGGCGGCGTTCGCGCCGGTCGCGAGGCTCGGCCTGGTCGTCATCTGGGACGACGGCGACGACCTGCATGCCGAGCCGCGCGCGCCGTACCCCCATGCCAGGGATGTGCTGGTGTTGCGGGCGCACCGCTGCGGCGCCGCAGCGCTGATCGGCGGCTTCGCCAGGACCGCCGAGGCAGCGCAGCTTCTCGCGACGGGCTGGGCCAGGAAGCTGACCGCCGACCGCGACGTCGTGCGCGACCACGCTCCGCTGGTCAGGACCGCAGGGGACGATGCCGAGCTGGCCCGCGACGAGGCCGCCCGCAGCGCGCGCATGCCCGCGCTGGCGCTGCGCACGGCCAGGGAGGCCCTCGGCTCCGGCCCCGTGCTGTTCCAGGTGCCGCGCCGGGGATACCTGGCCGCCGTGGCCTGTCAGCACTGCGGCACGCGGGCTCGCTGCGGCGCTTGCGCGGGCCCGGTCGCCCTCGCCGGGCCGGGTCAGCCGCTGCGGTGCGGCTGGTGCGGGTCACCGCACGAGCGGACGTGCGCCTCCTGCGGCGGCACCGGAATACGGGCACTGGTCACCGGCGAGCGGCGCACCGCGGAGGAGCTGGGCCGGGCGTTCCCCGGCGTGCCGGTGCGTACCTCAAGCGGATCGCACGTCGAGGCCGCCGTGCCGGGGTCGGCGGCGATCGTCATCGCCACCCCTGGCGCGGAGCCGCGGGCGGCGGGCGGGTACGCCGCGGCGGTCCTGCTGGATAGCTGGGCCCTGCTCGGCAGGCCCAGCCTGCGCGCGGCCGAGGAGGCGCTGCGACGTTGGATGAACGCGGCAGCGCTGGTACGTCCCCGGCCCGCCGGCGGCAAGATCGTCCTGATGGCCGACCCCGGCCTCGCCGCGGTTCAGGCGCTGATCCGGTGGGACGCGGACACGCACGCCGAGCGGGAACTGGCCGAGCGCGAGGAGCTGCGCCTCCCTCCGGCCGTGCGGATGGCCGCCCTGACCGGTCCGCCCGACGCGGTGCGCGAGCTTGTCGGCTCCGTCGAGCTCCCGCCGCACGCCGAGGTGCTCGGGCCCGTGTCGGCCGGGCACGTCGATCCGGCCGCCCGGGCCGACGGCGAAACAGTGCGATACCTGGTCAGAGCGTCATGGGCGGACGGTACCGCCCTTGCGGTAGCTCTCAGGGCCGGACTGGCCGAACGCAGTGCGCGGAAGAGCGCCGGAGTCATCCGACTTCAGCTTGACCCGGCCGAGCTGATCTGACGCCGTGCCGTGGAGGCCGTAAGGTGCATGCCGTGGAGGCCGTAAGGTGCTTGGGTGGCACGTTCAAGGCAGGGGCACGGTGCACCGCCCGACGCCCAGCGGGGTACGGACATGTCCGCGGCCGCTCAGGTGGCCGACCTGATGCGCGGTGACCAGGAGGGCACGACCGAGCGCCACAGGCTGCCCTCGGTGCGGCTTGCCCCCCGCGACGAGCTGGCCGGAATGGCCCGGGTAGCGCCGCTGCTGCGGGCCGCACGAGATCTCGGCCAGTGGGCTGAGCGGAGTCCTGACGCCTCGGCCGGCGGCGAGCTCGCGCCCGCGGCGGTGACGTCGGCGGCATCGGCGCTCGACCTCGCGCCCCGCGAGGTCACGGCGGCATGGCAGGTGGTCGCCGCGACCGGGGGACTGGCCGGGCCGCAGGCCGCGCCGCCCGATCTCGCGGTCGTGCTCGCCCGCGGGGACACCGAGGCCATCTTGCGGGTATGGGACGCCGCGCTGGCGGTCGTGCTCGACTCGGAGGAGCTTGACGGCATCGCGACCGCGCTGTACACGGTCGGCGGCCCGGTGGGGATGGACGGGCTCTTCGACGCCTACGCGGCGGCGGCCGGCACCCGGCCGGCGGTCGGCGCCCGGGCGCAGGCCGGGCAGGCGGTGCAGGCCGGGCGCGCCGGGCAGGAGCCGCTGGACCAGCCAGCGCCGGCCGACCAGCCAGTGCCGGCCGACCGGCCAGCGTCGGCCAGCGCTCCGCGCCCGGATGACCGGAGCGCGACGCGGGGGCGGCGGGACCAGGGAGCGGCGCTGTCGCTCGCGCTCGAGACGCTGGCCGATCTCGGCGTCGTCGAGCTCGGTACCGACGACGGCGACGGGAGCCTGACCGTCGCGCTGTCGCCGCTCGGGACCTGGGGTGTGCACCGCAGGCTGCGCGCCCAGGGCTGGCACGTGCCGGTGCTCGGCGCGGCACGGCGGGACGGCGCTCTCGGCCTGCTGGCTGCCCTGGCGAACTGCGATGCCGAGGACGGCGAGGCCGAGATCACGGCGTGGCTCGAGGCGCGCGAGCCGGCCGCGGCCGCCGCCGAGCTCATCGAGGCCGCTGCGAGCGGGTCGCCCGGCCAGCGCGGGGCGGCGTTCGCCGTGCTCGACCGGATCGGGCTGGCCGCGCTCGACCAGGTCAGGAACGCGCTGGGCCGGCCGCTGCTGCGCGCCCACGCGGCGGTATGGCTGATCGAGCACGGTGAGGAGATGCAACTTGATCCCGCCGACCGGACCTGGCTGCTGGTCGACCTCGGGGCGGGCCTGCTTGAGGAGGCGAACGCCTCCGATGTCGTCGCCGAGTTGCTGCCCGACCTGCCGGCCGAGGATCAGGCCGAGATCGTGGCGAGGCTCTGGGAGGTGAGCCATCCGGGAGTGACGAGCTTCCTGACCGCGCTCAGCGATCATCATCCCGATGCTGCCGTGGCGCGCGCGGCGAGGAAGGCGGCATTCAAGGCACGGTCACCGGCGGCCACCGCGGACTTAGGCCTTCGCGCGCGGCGGCGGGGGATCCAGAATCCGTAGACTGGATCAGCGCAGACCGCATGCCGACGCGGCGAGCACCTACTGGAGGACTACGCCGGTGAGTATCAAGCCGATCCGCCTGTTCGGAGATCCCGTGCTCCGCACGCCGGCTGAGCCGGTCACCGATTTCGACGCCGAGTTGCGCAGGCTGGTCACTGACCTGAGCGACACGATGCAGGACGCTCCCGGCCTCGGCCTAGCCGCCCCGCAGATCGGGGTCGGCCTGCGCGTATTCACCTACTTCGTCGACGACGAACTCGGTCATCTCATCAACCCCGACCTCGATCTGTCCCAGGACGAGGAGACCGACGACGAGGGCTGCCTGTCCTTTCCTGGCCTCGCCTACCCGGCCAAGCGCTCCTACGGCGTGGTG
>DASPZH010000365.1:0-2115 GCA_035636335.1 Streptosporangiaceae bacterium | reverse complement strand
GACCTGCGGGGCGTAGCCGAGGTGGTGCAGTAAATACGAGACCCCGACCAGCGTGTACCTAACGTGGAACAGCCGACCGATCAGCGTCGCGACCCGGGCCAGCGTCCACCGCTGATCCTGGTCCCACCCCCAGGCGGCCGGGCCTCCTTCCAGCGCGGCCCGGCAGCGCGGCTGGAGCGCCAGCGCGAGGTCCGGCGGCGCAGCGAGCGCATGCGGCGGCTCGGCAAGGCACCCAGCGCCGAGCAGCGGCGGGCGGCGTACGCGGCCGATCCTGAGCCGTCGAAGTCCCGCGCCGCGAGATACTACGCCGCGCACAGAGGCGAGATTCTTGCCCGGAGGCGCACAATGGCGGCATGAGCCGCCCGAGCCCGCGCTGGTGGATCGTGCCCGATGCCAGCGAGGACCGGCACGCCCCGTCCGGCTGCCGCGACCCGGCCACCCGCGGTCGCGACCTGGGCAACGCCGAGCCCGACGAGATCGAGCGACTCTGCATCGGCTGCACGCTGGTCTACGCCGGGGGCGGCTGGCAGCACGAGAACTCGTGTGCCTTCCGCAGCCGCCCCCTCCGGCGCTTAACCTGAGCCCGGGGCGGCCTCGCTCCTCCTTGCGGGCGGTCCTGGGGCGGGCCGCGGGATCCGCGGGCGTCGCAGCGCCCGCTGCGGCCCGCCCGGCCTCAGACGCCCCCGGCTCGCGGCCAGCTCAGCCCGGGCCTGCCGTCCAGCCTCCCGGACGTGTCATCGGGTGCCCGCGCAACTCCGTGGCTCAGAATGGCTCCTGGACGCTCAGCCGGCGTAGCCTTTGGCCATCGGACGCAACGACCGGGCGGCCGGGAGCCGCCTGGCGCAACGGAGGGCCGCGATGCCAGACAGCGATCTTCACTGGAGCGAGGGCGCGCGGCTGCGGCCGAGCGACTATTTCCGTCTGGGCGAATTGCCCGTCGCCCTGGCGCGGGCCGTGGAGCTGGCGAACAGTCACGGCGTCAACCTGGACGGCCTGGGGCCCAGCGCGGCCGAGGTGAGCTTCCTGGATGAGCTGCTGGACGAGCTGACCGCCGAGGACGAGGTGCTCGAAAACTGGGCGCAGAACGGCGACCCGCGGTCGACAGCGTGATGAGCGCGATGCTCGCCGACCCGGGCGGCATGCCCGGCCAGCACATGGACGACCTGAGCGCGCTCAGCCAGGCGGTCGACCTCGCGAACGGCTACGGCCCCGCCATCGAGCTGGTCAATGACGGGTTCGGCGAGGGGGTGGCGGCATCGCTGCAGCGCCGGGGCCAGGGCCTGCAGGTCAAGCGGCTGGCCCGGGAGATCGGCAGGGACGCTGGCCGCCGGGGCGACCTGTACTCGATGGCCGAGGCCTACTGCGAGGTCGGCGTTGAGGGCCACAGGGTCGACCTCGCGAACCGGCCCGGCCGCGACGTCTCCGACGCCATTGAGCTGGCCAGGATCTCGGACGGCCGGTTCGCCAGGCCGTGCGGCGCGGCCGACCAGTACGGCCGCTGCCGGCGCGCCTACCACGATGCCGCCTGCAGCCATGTCGCCGAGAGCGCTGCCGCCCGCGGCGCCACGCCCGAGGACAGCCAGGCGTGGCAGGATGCCCTCCGGCGTCACGCGGCTGTCCCGGCCGCGGACGCTGACGGGCAGGCCTGGCGGACCCGTCGCGGCGACCTCGCGACGCTGGCCGACCACGTCGAGGCTGCCACGGGCGTCCGCAACCGCCGCAGCCTGTTCGAGTACGGGCCGCGCACCGCGGCGAATCCCGGTCGGCCCGAGATGGCGGCGATCCGGCGCGAGAACCGCTTCGGCGACCCGTCTGCGGACCCTGGCGAGGCGCACGCGCGGGACGTCCCGCGCGGCACCGCGGCGACCGCCAGGGCGCAGGCAGCCCAGGCCGGCCTCAGCACATCAGCGGGCCACCAGGCTCAGCGGGATGCCTGGAAAGCCGAGCACGCCAGGCGGGCGGCCGAGCTGGCTCGCCTGGAGGATATCGGCGGTTGCCGCGCTGTCCTGGCCGGACCCGGCGAGGTCGCCGGCGTTCTGCGAAGGATCCGCAGGCGATGGGATGTGGCTCGTGAGCGGAACTACGTGGAGGAGCCGAAGGCGAGCGGATACCGGG
>DASPZH010000364.1:0-5911 GCA_035636335.1 Streptosporangiaceae bacterium | reverse complement strand
CTGCCGCCGCGAACCCGGTGTAACCATGCGTCGTCAGGAAGCCGACAATGGCCGCGTAGTTCTCCGGCAGCATCACCGACGACCCTGAACAATGCGGGCTGCCCGGCTTGCTGCCCGGCTTGCTGCCCGCCGAGGGCCGCGACGGCCCGGTCCGGGGCGCGGCCCGGCCGGCGCCGGACCTCGTGACGGCGTTGCGCGATTTGGCCGCACGGAGCGCCGTACTCGATGACGCGGGCCGCCCGGAGCGCCCGGCGGCCGAGCCCGCGTGCGGCCCGGCGTGCCCGGTGCTCACCCGGCCGGCCGTGACGCGCCCCGCCGCGTCGCTGGGGGCCGCTGACGCCTGGCCGTGAGCCTGGACGGTGGCCACGGCGGCACTTACCACCGCGACCGCGGGGACTACCATCGCCGCCCGCTTGACCACCTTGTTGAGTTGCGCCGGCCGGGCGTGCCGCCGATGTGCGTGCGCCGCGTGCCGACCGGTATTCCTGATCTTCGCCGGCTTGCCGTGTGTGGTGCCTGCCCTCAAGAGCTCCCTAACGCCGGCTCTGCGCCCGGCTACTCGGCCAACCGCGCCTCTCACCGAGCCTGACTGTGCGTGACCACAGGGCAGCATAGCGGCGTATTATGCCTAGCTCAGCCGAATCACGGCGAATGAGTCACATCACACATTGACGCTCTGGTAGTAGCACCTTGCGCAAGTGCCTCAAAATGCCCACGTGCAGCAGATCGCGTGCTGCGAACGCGTGGGGGGGCGGGGCCGGCGGTTATCGTGGTGGGCCATGACCGACCAGACTGACCCGCGCGTTGACGCTTACATCGAGGCGCTGCCCGACTGGCAGCAGGCCATCTGCCGCCAGGTCAGGGAGCTGGTGCACGCCGCCGACCCTGAGGTCGCCGAGACGATCAAGCGGACCGTGCAGCCGTACTTCATGCTCCAGGGCAACATCTGCGCGCTGCTCGCGGCGAAGGACCACGTCAACGTGTTCCTCTACGACGGCGGCATCGTCCCAGATCCGGAGGGGATCATCACGTCTGGCCACGGCAACAAGACCGCCCGCACGGTGGCATTCAAGCGGGGCGAGGCCATCAACGAGCCGGCCCTGACCGCCATGCTCAGGCAGATCATCGCCAACAACCGGGCCGGAGGCTGGCGCAAGCTGAAGGGCCAGCGTTAACCTCACCCCGGCGCCTGCGTGCTCGCCCAGGAGAAACCGCCGGTTCAGTCATCAGCCAGATCGTAGCGATCCGCGGGCACGCTGATCCTGATCGCGCCGGGATGCACCCTGATCCTCATCTTCTTGACGGCCTTGCGGGCACCGCCGTCCAGCTCGCACCCGAACTTCCGATTGAACTGGACCCGGATCCGCTGACCACGGGTGACGTGCACGAACGGTGACTTCTGCGGCTGGCCGGCCACGACCCGCCCGAGCGTCCTCGCCCACTGCGCCGGGTTGCTCGCGGTGACCAGGCCGAGTTCGAGCATCCCGTCGTCCGGCCTGGCATCGCCGAAGATCTCGATGCCGCCAAGGACCTTGCCGACGTTCGCGACCAGAACGCAGGACAGGCTGCCCTTGAAGAATGGCCGGCCATCCACCTTGATCACGGCACGCATGCCCCGCCCGCTGAGATTCCGGGCGCCGGTATAGACGTAGGCCAGGCGCCCGATCTTGTCCTTCATCCGCCGGTCGGCTTCCTTGATCATCCGTGCGTCGAGTCCCGCGCCGGCCATCACGGCGAAGTGCTCGCCGTTCAGCGAGCCGGTGTCGATCCTGCGGCGCCCCCCATGCAGCCCGACCCGCACGGCCTCGGTGAGGTCAGCCGGAACGTTCAGGTTCGCCGCGAGCAGGTTCGCGGTTCCAGCCGGCAGGATCGCGAGCACGGCCTCGGTCCCGGCCAGTGAGTCGATGCAGCGCTGCACCATCCCGTCGCCTCCCCAGACAAAGATGAGGTCGGCCCCGGCCGTCAGCGCGCGGCGCACGCGCTTAGGTGCCTTGCGGCTCTTGTTCACCTCGTACCAGAGCGGCTGGCCGAATCCTTCCCGGGCCAGCACCTCCCGCAGTTCGGGCAGGCCGCCGCCGAAGCTCTTCCCGGCATGCGCAACGACCGCGATAGTCGGCATCTGCCCTCCTGTGTCAGTCCTGTGTCACTCCGCCTCCGAAGGCAAGTCCGGCAGGCCGGATCGCGCCTCGCAAGCTTCCCCGGCGGCGGCCGGACATTCCGCACCCCGCGCCCGTCGCCGTGTGAACATGCGCCGGCTGGGCAGCTTGGCCCGCATGTCGACGCACATACGCTATTTCCGGGGACGGCGCCTCACTCCCCTGGTCGCCGTCACCGTTGCCGCGCTTGCCTTCGCGGTCGTGCTACTCCTGGTGCGCCTGCGCTGGCGGCCGCTGGAGAGTGTGGATCACGGCACAGCGTCCGACATCAACAACCTGATCGCCGGGCAGCACGCGCTTGTCACCATCGTCAAGGACGTCAGCCTGCTGGGCAGCACCATCGCGCTCTCGGCGGTCGTCGCGGCCGGCGCCACCCTGCTGCTGCTCAGGCGGCAGTGGAAGCTGGCGACCTACCTGGTGGTCACCGGCGCAGGCGCGCTTGTCCTCGACCCGGTACTGAAGTCCCTCGTCGGCCGGCTCAGGCCCGTCTTGGCGCATCCGGTCGCGCATGCTCCAGGGAACAGCTTTCCGAGCGGGCACGCGCTCGGCTCCCTGGTCTGTTACGGCGCCATCTTCGTGGTCTTCATCCCGGCCGCCCGCGGCCGGCTGCGCACCGTGTTCACCGTCGTGATCGCGGTGCTCGTGGCCCTGATCGGGATCAGCCGGATCCTGCTCGGCGTGCACTACCTGTCCGACGTGCTCGGCGGCTGGGCGATCGGCGTCGCCTGGCTGGGCGTGACCACGGTGGCGTTCGAGCTGAGCAGGCGCGCTGCCGGGCGGCCGGTCACCCATCCGGTCGCCGAGGGACTCGAGCCGGAGGCCGCGGGCGATCTGGAACTGGCTCAGCCGGAGCGTGACTGGAGCGGGCCGCCGGGCTGGCGGTCCCGGGTCGCCGGGCGGCTCCTCGTCGCGTGGGTTCTGATCCTCGGCGTGATCGTCGGGCTCGGCGAGCTCGTCGTCAAGGAGGGCAACGGCAACGACCTCGGCGACCGGACCATCCCGCGCTGGCTCGCGGCACACCACACGCCGACACTGAACCGCTGGAGCCTGGTTTTCAGCACGCTCGGCGGCACGGTGAGCATCATCGCCGGGGCGGCAGTCATCTGCCTCGTCTTCGTCGGCCTCACCCGGCGCTGGCGGCCGACCGTGTACGTCGCGACCCTCCTGCTCGGCGAGCTCGCGACGTTCCTCACCGCGGCGGCCATCGTCAGGCGGCAGCGGCCGGCCGTCCCGCACCTCGACCACAACCTGCCCACGTCCTCCTACCCGTCCGGACACGAGGCGGCGACCTGCTGCCTCTACATCGGGCTGGCAGTCCTGGTCATCGGGCACGCCCGCGGCTGGTGGCGGTGGCTGTTCCTGATCCCGGCAATCGCCCTTCCCGTCCTGGTCGCGATCTCCCGCATGTACCGCGGCGAGCATCATCCGACCGACATCGCGGGCAGCCTCGTCTTCGCCGCGCTCTGGATCCCGGCGGTGTCCCTGCTGATCAAGCCCAACGCGGTTCCCGCGGCCCGGGCGCGACCATCGACCGGAGCGGTCAGAGGACGTCTTCCGACATGGCGTCGATCCGCGCCGCGAGCGCCGCGGCGGTGGCCGGCCGCGCGGCCGGGTTCGGGTTGATCGCGTTCGCGATCACTTCCCGCACCCCGGGCGGCAGGTTCGGCGAGACCTCCGGGGCGTGCGACAGCACCCGGCGCATGGCCAGCATGGTGTTGTTGGTGGGCAGTTCGCCGTACAGGCCACGCCCGGTCAGCGCGCGGTGCAAGGTGGCGCCGAGCGCGAAGATGTCCGTCGCGCGACCCGGCATCTCGCCACGGATCACGGCCGGGTCGAGGTACTCGACCGAGCCGGTCGAGCCGATGCCGGTGATCGTGAGGCCGGGCGTCAGAAGCTGGCTGAGGCCGAGGTCGCTCAGCTTCGCGTGGCCGTCGTGGAGCATGATGTTGCCCGGCTTGATGTCGTTGTGCGCGATGCCGGCCTCGTGCAAGGCGTCCGCGGCCCGGGCCGCGTCGGCGACCGCGGCGAGCACCTGACCGGGCGGCAGCGCCCCGATCGCGTCGGCCAGCGACCCGGCCGGCAGGTACTCCATAGAGTAGTACAAGTCGTCGCCCTGCTGCCCGGCGTCATACAGCGTCACCAGGTACGGCGACCTGACGGCGGCGAACGCGGCGAGTTCTCTGGTCGCCCGGCGGAAGGTGTCCTGGCTGTTCGACCCGGAGAGCACCTTCACCGCCACGAACTCGGCGTCGATGTGCAGCCGCTCCGGGCGGTAGGCGAGATAGAAGACACCGTGGTTACCCGCGCCAAGAGACCTGACGAAGCGGTAGTCGGCGATTCCGGCCCGGTCGGCTGCGAGGCGTGCATCAGGAATGTTCACGGCTGTCTGCTCTCCTGCCGGCTGCTCTCCTGCCGGCTGCTCTCCCGCCGGCTGCTGTCAGTGCTGGTGCTGTCGGTGCTGGTGCTGTCGGTGCTGGTGCTGGTGTCGGACATGGCCTGGACCCAGTGGTCCATGTCGTCGCTTGCCTCGTTGGTGCCTGCCGTGACGGCGAGGTGCGCGTCGGCGAGGAGCACGTCGGTGTCACGGTCAGCCGACCCGTCCGGGTCGCCCGCTACCAAGCCGGTGGCCGGGGCGACCACGATGGCGCCCGCCGGCTGCTTTCCTGCCCTGGCGGCAAGCCCGCGCTTGGTCAGGTCGGCCGCCAGCGAGGCGCACGCCCGGCCGGGTGGCGTGAGTACGAGGTCGAGCCCGCCGGCCACGGCCATCTGAGCGGCGACCTGCACGGCGGCGTCCCCGTCGGGGCTGCGAACCCATCGGGCGACCGCTGCCGTGGGCGCGGGCGGCAGCGGTCGCAACGCGTAGACAAGCTGCGCCGCGCCGTCCCGGCTGAGCGCCGCGCCATCGGCGCTGCCCGGGCGGAGCACGACCGTGTCGGGCTCCGCGGCCGCCACGTAGCCGGGCAGCTCCGCCCTGACATCGGCGCTGAACCTGGACTGCACCGTCGCCGTGACCCCGTCGGGCCCGGTCTCCGCGGCGAGGTCCTTGAGCGTGGCCATCGTCTGGGTCATCTGCAGCAGTTCCCCGCCCAGGCCAGTACCGACTTCCAGCCTGCCGGCCGGGCGGTGCGCGACGAGGTGCGAGAACACGAGCTCGCTGTTCGGCCTGCACGCCGCGAGCCGCGCTCCGAGCTCGACCAGCGGGCCGGCCGTCGCCGGGTCCTCGATCAGCACGAGTATCCGGTGCGCCGCCACCTTGCCGAGCGCGGCCCGGTCGGCCTCGGCGATGTCGCGCTCCATGATCCGGTCCGGGTAAATGACCTTCAGCAGCGGCCCGGCCATGCCGGTGGTGACGACGGCCATCACCACCATCAGCGTGAACAGGGGCTTGTTCAGGATGCCGAGCTGGAGGCCGACGGTCAGGATCACGATCTCGGTCAGGCCGCGGGTGTTCATCAGCGCGGCGAGCGCGCCGGACTGGCGGCGCCTGACCCCGGTCAGGCGGGCACCGTAGTAAGCGCCGCCGAACTTGCCCGCGACCGCGACCAGCATGATCAGCACGAGGTCGACCAGGCCGGACAGGCCGATCCCGCGCAGGTTGACGTTCAGCCCGGCGATGACGAAGAACACCGGCAGCAGGACGAGGACGCTGACCTGTTCGAGCCGTTCCAGGATGGCCTCTCGCAGCGCGGGGACGTCCCTGGGCATCACGATGCCGAAGACAAAGGCGCCGAAGATGAACTTCACGCCCATCCAGT
>DASPZH010000363.1:0-6499 GCA_035636335.1 Streptosporangiaceae bacterium | reverse complement strand
GGGTCGGGCTGCGGCCGGTGCGCCCGCAGGTCAGGCTCGAGACGTCGGCCGGCCCGGGCGGGCGTCACCTGGTGCACAACTACGGCCACGGCGGTGCCGGCGTCACGCTGTCCTGGGGCTGCGCCCTCGACGTGGCGCAGGCCGTCGCCGGGCTGCTCGGCGGCTGACGGCGGGTTCCCGCGGCGGCGGCCAGCCCGGGCGGACGACGGCGCGAGTCCGTTTCGCACTCTGGCAGAATTCCGAGAATTCGCGGTATTCGCGGAATTCTCCGCGAATACCGGTACGCCAGTGTTTCCTGGTAATAAGGTCACGTTTTTGTGACCATGCTTGACTCGGTTACCGGCGATTGTTAAGTTTCGCCCGTATCTCAGGCTCAGAGCTACGTCACCATCGAAAGAAAGGCCGAACGAAGGGAAAACGCGTGCAACGTCGCTGGTCGTTCAACAGACGTTCCACCTGGGCGCTGGTATCGGCGCCCGTCCTTGCGATGGCGAGCCTGTCCATCGTCGCTGCGGGTCAGACCCAGGCGCACAGCGCCCCGGCCGGGGCACGCACCCTGATCCCGAACAAGACCAACAACCTGGACTGCAACGGCTACAGCCCCAGGTACGGGTCCATCGCCCCGGCGCACAAGATGCTGTGCGCGGACCCGCACGGCCCGCTTCGCGCGCGTTACTCCGCGGCCACCGGCACCAGCCACAACGTCTGGTCGCGGTTCCTCGACAACGGGCACTACGTCGGCCACGACGAGCCGAGCGTGAAGTTCATCTCGAAGACTCCCGGGTCCGGCAACACCATGACGTACTTCATGCGGCTGCCGCACGACCCGAAGACGAAGGCGACGAACAATGGCAAGGTCGTCGACGCCGCCGAGCTGAGCCCGGCGATCTGGTTCGGCCTGCCGCTGTGCGACCCGCACTCCTACCCGCAGAACCCGTGCACGCCGGACAGCGACACCAACCACGGCAGCATCGCCGACCCGACCGATGCCGGATCGGCCTTCATGGAGCTGCAGTTCTACGCTCCCGGGTTCACCGGGCCGGACGAGCCGGGCTGCCTGCGGACGAAGTGGTGCTCGGCGCTGACCATCGACAGCGTGGAGTCGCAGTTCAACTTCGTCAACCTGAACTTCAACTGCGAGGAGCCGCAGAACTTCGCGTTCCTGCAGCGCAACGGCGTCCCGGCCGGTCCGCCCAGCCCGCAGCTCTCCAACATCCACACCGTCACGCCGAACGCGCAGACGCTGACGTACAGCCCGGGCGACGTGCTCAAGGTGCAGATCAGCGACCCGGCGGGCGGGTTCACCACGCGGGTGACCGACCTGACCACGCACCAGACCGGGTTCATGGTGGCCAGCGCGGGCAACGGCTTCGCGGACACCAACCTCGCGGACTGCACCGGGAATCCGTTCACCTTCCACGCCGAGTACTCCACCGCCCAGGTGCAGAACCAGGTGCCGTGGGCCGCACTCGAGGCCGGCGTGCTGATGCAGGAGGAAATCGGCCACGGCGAGACCTGCGGTTCGCTCACCCACCGGGACCCGTTCGTCGCGCCCGGGTTCTTCATCGACAGGAACGCCTTCGACACCTGCGTCGGCGGGACGGAGGGCAGGGTCCATCACCATCCGCGCGTGGGCGAGGGCGGCTGCAACGCGATGACAGGAGTCTGCAAGGGCGCCAAGACCGAGGGCACGACAGGCCCGATCCGCTGCCCGAGCAACAACTTCCTCAGCGGCCAGCTCTGCGAGTACGCGGACGGCTTCTGCGTGCCGCAGGGATCCCGCACGGTCACCCTGGGGACCCATACGGCCAAGGAAGTGTCGCCGGTGAACTTCTGCGGCGACAACCGGTTCCAGAACGGCGACCTCGACTTCGACGGCATCAGCTACCGGCCGACTAGCTGGCCGGACGGATCGCCGAACGTCCCGCAGTCGGTCAGGTTCGCCGGGCCGTTCATGACCTCCGGCGCTTCGTACCCGCGTGCCCAGTTCGAGACGGACGCGCCGGGTTCTGAGTTCCTGTGCAACCTCGCGACTCAGTTCAACTGCGTGGTTCCGCCGCTCGGGGCGAAGTTCTACCCGTTCTGGACGCTGACCAACAAGATGGGGCAGGGACTGGGGCACGGCCTGTTCCCGGCCGGCGCCTGCGTCTGGAACTTCGGCAACGTGATCCCGCACGTCACCACCAACACCTTCCGCAAGGACCACGAGTACGGCAAGGCCGACTTCGCCAGGTTCGGCGGGACGGCGACGTCGCGGACTCGCGCCAACCCGGAGGTCTCCGGCGGCTGCCCGGCGCTCACCGAACCGGCGAGCGTTCGCTAGCCGCGCGTTAGCCTAGGAGGCCCTCGCCGCTCCCCGGCGGGGGCCTCCGCTCGTCCCGGGCGCATCACTAGGGTTGGGTGACATGAGAGTCGGATTCGGCCTGCCGGTGTCCGGTGCCTGGGCAACGCCTCAGAACATCTCGCGCTTCGCGACCCGCGCCGAGCAGGAAGGTTACGCCTCGCTGTGGACCTTCCAGCGGCTGCTCGTGCCCGAGGGCTCGGGAATGGAGCCCGTCTACCGCAGCGTGCTCGACCCGATGGCGGCGCTCGCCTACGCGGCGGCGGTGACCTCGTCCATCAGGCTCGGCGTCGCCGTGATCAACGCGCCGTTCGTGTCGCCCGGATACCTGGCCAAGCAGGCCGCCAGCGTCGACGTGCTCTCCGGCGGCCGGCTCGACCTCGGCCTGGGTCTCGGCTGGATGCCGGAGGAGTTCGCCATGACCGGCGGGTCGATGCCGCGGCGCGGCGCCAGGACGGCCGAGTACGTCCGGGTGCTGCGCGCCCTATGGGGCGAGCAGCCCGCAGAGTTCAGCGGCGAGTTCTACGAGGTGCCGCGCGGCTCCGCGCTGCCCCGGCCGGTCCAGCCCGGCGGCCCGCCGATCCTGCTCGGCGGCACCGCCCCGGCGGCGCTGCGCCGGGCCGGCCGGGTCGCCGACGGCTGGGTGACCTCCAGCCGGGCGGACCTGTCCGCGATCGCCGCGAGCATCGCGATCGTGCACGAGGCGGCGTCCGCGGCCGGCCGTGACCCGTCGACGATGCGAATTATCTGCCGCGGCGTCATCCGCCACGGCGAGCAGGCCACCGACGCCGGCGGCCGCCGGCGGCTGCTGTCTGGCAGCCATGCCCAGATCCGCGGCGACGTCGCCTGGCTGGCCGGCCAGGGCGTGACCGAGGTGTTTTACGACCTGAACTGGGATCCGCTGGTCGGCGCGCCCGACGTCGAGCCCGCCGCCGCCGCCGACCGTGCCGCGGGCCTGCTCGACGCGCTGGCTCCCGCCCGCTAGCGCCGGCCAGCGACTAAGGCACCCAGCCCCGGCCAGCGGCCCGCCCCCGCCAGCCGGCCAGCCGGACCGCCCGGCCCGGCGGCAAGTCACTGACCGGCAAGGATTGGGTCAGCGGCGGGCAAGGTCGGGCCGCCCAGACTTGAGCGCGCCCGCGCACGTTGCTAGCTTGCGCCCATATCAGCGCGCCTGGCGCCGCGGGCAAGCCCGCCGGACCGCACGTGGCGCGCCTCATCGCGAGGTGTCCGAGCGGGGGAATACGTGTGGGAGTTGTGTCTGGAAAGAGCCGCCGGGCCTGGGCGCTGGCCGCGGCGCCGACGCTCGCGCTGGTGAGCCTGTCGGTCGGGGCGGCCGGCCCGGCGGCGGCGCACGTCGCCTCGGCGCCCAGGGCTGGCGTGGCTCCGGGGAAACTGAGTGACGTGGACTGCAACGGCTGGAGCCCGCGGTTCAAGCCGCTCGCCCCCGCCCACCGGTCCACGTGCGTGGACCCGCGCGGCGCCAGGAAGCCGAAGGGCGGGTGGTCTTCGCCCGAGCTGAGCTACCGCAGCCGCGGCCGTTTCGAGGACAACGGCCACTACGTCGGCCATGACGAGCCGAGCGTGAAGTTCATCTCGTCCGCGGCTAACTCGGGCAACACGATGACCTACCTCATGCGGCTGCCGAAAGACCCGGCCAGGAGGCCGACCAACGACGGCAAGGTCGTCTCGTACGCCGAGCTGAGCGTCGCGCCGTGGTTCGGGCTGCCGATGTGCGACCCGAAGTCCTACCCGCAGAACCCGTGCACCCCGGACAGCGACGCGAACACCGGCACCGGGCTGCCGACCGACGCGGGATCGGCCTTCATGGAGCTCCAGTTCTACCCGCCCGGGCTGACACCCTGGCTGGACAGCGTGAGCTGCGACGCGACGAAGTGGTGCGTGGCGCTCAACATTGACAGCCTGGAGTCCAAGTTCAACTTCGTGGACCTGAACCCGAACTGCGAGGAGCCGATCAACTTCGCCTACCTGTCGAGGACCGGCAGGCCGTCGGGCCCGCCCGGACCGCAGACGGCGAACGCGCACACGTTCCAGCCCAACAAGCACACGCTCATGCTCAACTCCGGCGACGTGCTCAAGGTCTCGATCAGCGACCCGCCGGCCGGCTTTACCACGGTCGTCAGGGACCTCACGACCGGGAAGACCGGCCGGATGACCGCCAGCGCGCACAACGGCTTCATGAACACCGACTACAAGACCTGCCAGGGCACCAGGCACACCTTCCACGCCGAGTACGCCACCGCGGCCAAGCAGAACCAGGTGCCGTGGGCGGCGCTGGAAGGCGGCGTGCTGATGGAGCAGGAGATCGGGCATTCCGAGGTCTGCTCGTCGCTGTCGCACAAGTCCGCGTTCAGAGAGCCTGGTCTCATCGTCGACAAGAACACCTATCAGACCTGCGTCGGCGGATCGGAGGGCGGCTCGCGGCACCGGCGGCACACGGGCGAGGGCGGCTGCGACCCGAATACCGGGGTGTGCAAGGGCGCCACCACGGAAGGCACGAAGGGCCCGATCGCGTGCCCGAGCGACAACGTAGCCAGCGGCCAGCTCTGCGAGTTCGCCGACGGCATCTGCCTGCCGCAGGGCAGCAGGACGGTGACGATCGACTCGCACAAAGTCAGGGCGACCTCGCCGGTCAACTTCTGCGCCGACACCCTGTTCCAGAACGGCGACCTCGACTTCGACGGACTGTCCTACCAGCAGGGCAAGTGGCCGGATGGCTCGCCGAACGTGCCCACGTCGTTCCGGTACGCCGGGCCTTTCGACCAGTCGGGCCAGCCGTACCCGAAGGTCCAGATCGAGTCCAACGCGCCGGGCTCGGCCTTCCTGTGCAACGTGTTCAGCGGGAACCTCTGCGTCGTGCCGCCGCACGCCGCGAAGTTCTATCCGTTCTGGACGCTGACCGACAAGAAGGGCCAGAACATAGGGCACGGGCTGTTCCCGGCCGGCGCCTGCGTCTGGAACTTCGGCAATGTGATCAAGGGCGTGACCACGCGCGGTCTCGGCCGGGACAAGCAGTACGGCCAGCCGAACGTGGCACGGTTCGGCGGGACGACGATCTCGGCGGTCAAGGCTAACCCCGAGATCTCGGGCGGCTGTCCCGCGCTGACCAAGCCGTAACGCCGAGGGGGTCCTGCCGCGCTCGCGGCAGGACCCCCCTCGCGCTATCATCGGCGCATGAGCACCGACTCCATTCCCGCCGGCCCGCCCGCCAAGCCGTCGCTTGACGGGATCGAGGACAAGTGGTCGAGCGCGTGGGAAATGGGGCGTGTAGTACAAGTTTGACCGGACCAAGAGCCGCGACGAGGTCTACTCGATCGACACCCCGCCGCTGACGGCGAGCGGCTCGGTGCACCTCGGTCATGCGTTCTCCTACACCCATACCGATGTCGTCGCGCGCTTCCAGCGGATGCGCGGCAAGGAAGTCTTCTACCCGGTCGGCTGGGACGACAACGGCCTGGCGACCGAGCGGCGGGTGCAGAACTACTACGGCGTGAGTTGCGACCCCTCACTGCCCTACCAGCCCGACCTGGTGCCGCCGGGCACCGGCGGCCCGGCGTCCGGCCAGGCGGCCTCCGGCCAGGCGACCAGGCTCGCCGTCTCGCGGCGGAACTTCGTCGAGCTGTGCAGCGAGCTGACCGAGGCCGACGAGCGCGCCTACGAGGCGGCCTTGCGCAGGCTCGGGCTGTCGGTCGACTGGTCGACCAGCTACCGGACGATCGAGGACCGCCCGGCGGCGGTGTCGCAGCGGGCGTTCCTGCGCGCGCTCGCCACGGGCGACGCCTACCAGGCGCAGGCGCCGGTGCTCTGGGACGTGACCTTCGGCACCGCGGTCGCCCAGGCCGAGATCGAGGACCGCGAGATACCCGGCAGCTACTGGCGGCTCGCGTTCGGCCTGTCCGGCTCCGGCACCGGCACCGGCTCTGGCTCCGAGATCGTGGTCGCGACCACCAGGCCGGAACTGCTGCCCGCCTGCGTGGCGCTGGTCGCGCACCCCCAGGACGAGCGGTATCGCGACGTGTTCGGCACGATCGCGACGACGCCGCTGTTCGGGACCGGCGTGCCGGTACTCGCCCATCACCTGGCCGACCCGGCCAAGGGCACCGGCATCGCGATGGTCTGCACGTTCGGCGACACCACCGA
>DASPZH010000362.1:0-3946 GCA_035636335.1 Streptosporangiaceae bacterium | reverse complement strand
CCGCGCAGGCCGATGCGGCTGCCGAGGCCGGGGCGTCTGGGCCGGCCGGCGCGGCTAGCACCGGTACGGCCAGCACTGAGGCGGCCAGCACGGAGGCGGCCAGCACGGAGGCGGCCAGCACGGAGGCGGCCAGCACCGAGGCGGCCAGCACCGAGGCGGCCAGCACCGAGACGGCCAGCACCGAGGCCTGACCGCGGACGGGCCCGACCGCCCGTACTGCACCGCCCACGCTGAGTACCACAGCCGCCGACCCAGGCCACAACCGGCACGGCGAGCCGCGCCGGCGGGCATGGCGGGCGGGCATGGCGGCCGGGCGCGGAGGACGGGCACGATGAGAACTGCGAGAGATGAGGACATGGCGAACTACAGCGCCGCGGATGTGAAGCGGCTCCGTGAACTGACCGGCGCGGGAATGATGGACTGCAAGAACGCCCTGGTAGGCACCGACGGCGACTTCGAAGCCGCGGTCGAGGCGTTGCGCGTCAAGGGAGCCAAGGACGTCGGCAAGCGGGCCGGCCGGACCGCGGCCAACGGCCTGGTGACCTCGGCGATGGACGGCACCAGCGCGGGGATACTGCTCGAGCTGAACTGCGAGACCGACTTCGTAGCCAAGACCGACATGTTCCAGCAGGTTGCCGCCGACATCGCGGTAGCCGCGCTGAAGGCGCGGTCGACCGACCGGCTCGCCGTGCTGACGCTGCCTGTTCGGGACGGGCAGACCGCGTCGGACCTGATCGAGACGGCGAGCGCGTCGTTGAAGGAGAAGCTGGAGCTCGGCCGGTTCGCGGCGTTCACGGGCGGCTATATCGCCAGCTACCTGCACAAGTCGGATCCCGGGCTGCCGCCGACGCTCGGCGTGCTCGTCGACGTCGACGAGGCTGGCGCCTCCGTCGCGATGGACGTCGCGCACCAGGTCGCCGCGATGCGGCCGCAGTACGTCAGCAGGGACGAGGTTCCCGATGACGTGGTGGCCAATGAGCGCCGGATCGCCGAGCAGGTCACCCGCGAGGAGGGCAAGCCCGAGCAGGCGATCGGCAAGATCGTGGAGGGCCGCCTGAACGCGTTCTTCAAGGACGTCGCTCTGATCGAGCAGCCGTCGGTGCGTGACCCCAAGAAGTCGGTCAAGCAGCTTCTCGCCGAGTCCGGGGCGACGGTCCGCGGCTTCGCCAGGTTCCAGATCGGGCAGGCCAGTTGAGCCGATGCCCGGCGGCCAGAAAGCCGAGGGGAGCCCGCATTGCCAGATAGCACCCGGCCGGGGGATCAGGCGGTTGCGGGCGCCGAGGCTGCCGCCGGGCACAGCCTTCACGATGACGATCAGGATGGCGCCCGGCCGGGCTGGCGCCGGGTAGTGCTCAAGCTGTCCGGAGAGGCCTTCGCCGGCCGCGCCGGCCTGGGCATCGATCCCGACTCCGTGTCGCACTTCGCGCGCGAGATCAAGGACGCGTCGCGACAGGGCGTCCAGGTCGCGGTGGTCGTCGGCGGCGGGAACATGTTTCGCGGCGCGGCCCTGTCCGCGCGCGGGATCGACCGGGCGCGAGCCGACTACATGGGCATGCTGGGTACCGTGATCAACTGCCTGGCGCTGCAGGACGTGCTGGAGAAGTTCGGCATCGAGACGCGGGTCCAGACCGCGATCACCATGGGCCAGGTGGCCGAGCCCTACATACCGCGGCGTGCGATCAGGCACCTCGAAAAGGGCCGGGTGGTGATCTTCGGTGCCGGCCTCGGCGCGCCGTTCTTCTCGACCGATACCTGCGCCGCGCAGCGGGCGCTGGAGATCGGCGCCGAGGCGGTACTCAAGGGCACCCAGGTCGAGGGCGTCTACGACGCAGACCCGCGCAAGACGCCCGACGCGAACATGTTCCACCGGCTCGACTACGGCGAGGTTCTGCGCCGCGAGCTGAAGTTCATGGACGCGACGGCCGTTAGCCTGTGCATGGACAATGATCTGCCCATCGTGGTTTTCGACCTGATGGGCCAGGGCAATGTCGTGCGTGCGGTGCGCGGCGAGAGCATTGGCACGCTGGTAGGCAGGAACGGGCACGGCAGGCACGCGCCCTGAGCGGCCGCGCGGCGGCTTGTCCGACGCGCGCGCTCCGACAGGCACTGAGGAGCCGCAATGATTGACGAGACCCTTCTCGAGGCCGAGGAGAAGATGGAAAAGGCCGTCGCGGTCGCTAAGGATGACTTCGCGAGCATCAGGACCGGACGCGTGCACCCGTCGATGTTCAGCAAGATCACCGTCGAGTACTACGGCACTCAGACGCCGGTGAACCAGCTCGCCTCGTTCCACATGCCCGAGCCGCGGATGGTCGTGCTCCAGCCGTTCGACAAGAACTCGCTCGGCTCGATCGACAAGGCGATCCGCAGCAGCGACCTCGGCGTCAACCCGACCAACGACGGCGCGATCATCCGCGTGGTGTTCCCCGAGCTGTCCGAGGAGCGGCGCAGGGAGTACATCAAGGTCGCGCGGCACAAGGCCGAGGACGGGCGGGTGTCGATCAGGAACATCCGCAGGCACGCCAAGGACGCCATCGACAAGCTGGTCCGCAACGGCGAAGAGGGCGAGGACGACGGGCACCGGGCCGAGGCCGAACTCGACAAGGTCACCCACGCCTACGTGGCCCAGGTTGACGAGCTGCTGAAGAACAAGGAAGCCGAGCTGCTCGAGGTCTAGCCGGCGCACCCCGGCCCCAGCGAGCGTCGGCGGCCCGCCCAAGGTATAACTTTGCCCTCAAAGCCGAACATCTCGCTAACCGCGCAACATCGGCGGGCGGCGAGCAGATGGCCAGTGGTCAGAGCGCGCCCGAGCGGGCATGAGTAACCGCGTCGACGGCCAGCCGACGGAGGGGAGGGCGGGCCGTGTGAGCGAGCGCAAAACGATCAACACGGGCCGCAACCTTCCGGTCGCCGTCGCCGTCGGGCTTGGCCTTGGCGCCCTGGTCATCGTCACGCTGCTGACCGTGAAGGCCACGTTCCTGATCCTGGTCGCGGCGATGGTCGGGATTGCTCTGTGGGAGCTCAGCCGGGCGCTCGGCACCCGTGGGATCAGGATCGCCCTGATCCCGATCGGTGCCGGCGGGGCACTGATGTTCGCCCTCGCCTACTGGCAGGGTTCCAGGGACGCACTGGCGGCGCTGGCCGCCACGTTCATCGCCGTGCTCGCCTGGCGCCTGCCCGGCGGGGCAGCGGGTTACCTGCGCGATGTCACGGCCGGCCTATTCGCGCTGATCTACCTGCCGGCACTGGCCTCGTTCGTCGCGCTCATGCTGGCTCAGCCACACGGCGCCCACCGGGCACTGCTGTTCGTGATCCTCGCGGTCTGCAGCGACACGGGAGGCTACTTCACCGGCATCCTCTTCGGGCGCCACCTGATGGCTCCCACGATCAGTCCCAAGAAGACCTGGGAGGGCCTGGCCGGATCGGCGATCCTGTGCCTGACCGCCGGCGCTCTCGGAATGGCCTACCTGCTGCCAGGCACGCCGTGGAGCGGGCTGGTACTCGGCGCCGCGGCGCTCGCCTTCGCGACGCTCGGCGACCTGGTCGAGTCGATGATCAAGCGCGACCTCGACACCAAGGACATGGGCTCGATACTTCCCGGTCACGGGGGCGTACTCGACCGCATCGACGCCATGCTCATCGTCGCCCCGGTCGCCTGGCTGGTCATGACGATCTTCCTGTCCTGAGCGCGGCGCCGGCCTGCGTTACGGCAGCCGCGGTCGCCGGTTCGTTGGCGCTAAGGTATGTCCGGCGACCAGCCGGGCGAACAGCCAGTTAGCCGACGACCCAGCTTCGGCTCTGCGAGGCCATCTGATTGACCAGGCTGGCGGCGCCGCGGCCCTTGGCGAGCAGCCGCTCGCGGTTCGAGACCGGGATCAGCCACAGCCACCTGACCGGCTCGCCCGCGACCGTGAACCCGGACAGGTCGGGCAGCTCGGGGCCGAGA
>DASPZH010000361.1:0-2588 GCA_035636335.1 Streptosporangiaceae bacterium | reverse complement strand
GGGGCGTTGGTGTACGGGTCGGCGTTCTCGTCCCATGCTCGCGCTAGGAGGTCTTCGGCGCTGACGATGCCGCCTTCAGCGGCGACGAGGACTTCGAGCACTGCGAACTGCTTCCTGGTCAGCGCGACGTAGCGGCCGTCGCGATAGACCTCGCGGCGGAACGGATCCAGTCGGAGGCCGGCGATCTCTCGCACCGGTGGCCTGTTGTGGGCGCGCCTGCGGTCGAGCGCCCTGAGCCGGAGCACGAGCTCTCGAAGTTCGAACGGCTTCGTGAGGTAGTCGTCGGCGCCGAGCCCGAAGCCGCTGGCCTTGTCGTCGAGACGGTCGGCAGCGGTCAGCATGAGGATCGGCATGCCGCTGCCGGAGGCGACGATGCGTTCGGCGATCTCGTCACCGGAAGGGCCGGGAATATCGCGGTCGAGGACAGCGATGTCGTAGGAGTAGACGCCGAGCAGCTCGAGGGCGGTGTTGCCGTCACCGGCGATGTCTGCCGCGATCGCTTCCAGGCGTAGGCCGTCACGGATGGCCTCCGCCATGTACAGCTCGTCCTCAACGAGCAACACACGCACGCTCCAGATGCTACGAGCTGGCGTGTTTCGTCGGCGTATCGAAAACCGCATACGTGCTGGCAACACGACGCCTCCCAGACTGGAGGCATGACCTACAGCGAACGAGCACGAACGACGACCCGTCGGATTCCCGGGATCCTTGTCGGCGGCCTTCTGGTCGTCATCGCGGCGATCGCCGCAGTCCCCGGCCACCAGTTGCTGACGTCCTCGTCCTCGACGGCCACACCACCCACCGACAGGCTTCCCAGTGAGCACCACGGCGCGCTTGGCAAAGCGCTGCCGAGCACGGCGTGGCCGGCATACGGCCAGGCCGCTGTCCAGATAGGACAGTCGCAGATCCAGGCCGGCCCGAACCAGCACGCGGCTCCGATCGCCAGCGTCGCGAAGGTGATGACGGCCTATCTCGTGCTCTGCGACCACCCGCTCAAGGTCGGCGAGGGCGGCCCGACGATCACGCTCACCGACGCCGATGTCGCCGACACCGACCGCCGGCGCGGACGGGACGAGTCGGTTGTGTCCATCGCCGCCGGAGAGCAGTTAACCGAACTGCAGGCGCTGCAGGCGCTGCTGCTGCCGTCGGCGAACAACATCGCTGCCGTTCTGGCGCGCTGGGACGCCGGCTCGGCAGACCGGTTTGTTGCCCGCATGAATGCCACCCCGCGGTCGCTGGGCATGACCCACACCCGCTACACCGACCCGAGCGGCTTCGACGACGCAACCGTGTCGACTGCCGCCGACCAGGTGCGCATTGTCGATCGCGCGATGCGCCTGCCGGTGTTCGCGAGCATCGTCGCCATACCGAGCGCGACGCTGCCGGTCGCCGGCACCGTGCACAACACCAACACATTGGTCGGGTACAACGGGTTTGTCGGCGTCAAGACCGGCTCGGACGACGCGGCCGGGGGCTGCTTCGCCTTCCGGGCCATCAGCTGGATCGACGGCAAGCGGAGGACGATCACCGGGGTCGTGTTGGGGCAGCCCGGCGACGACCGGGTCGCGGCGGGTCTCGCGGCCGCCGGCGCCATGGTAGACCGCATCGCCGGTCAGTCACGGCGCCGAGTACCGGCTATGCCAGGTCTACGGCCACGGAGCCTGCCATTAAATGCTCCATCCCTGCGGCCCAATCCCTGATGGGGAGAGGCGTTCCGGCGCGGTCCTCCTAGCAGTGTGAACTGGACACCTTCTCTGTAGAGAGGGGGTCATTTGTTCAACAAGGCGATGGTTGGTCACGACGATGAACTCCTGAGTCTTCATGTGCGCCGTCGCGATGGATTCCACGTTCGGCATCCGGCGGGCGTAATTCTGTGCTGTGCCGGTTGTCGTGCAGCTATGGGGCGATGGTGAGTCGCGTGATGTGGTGGCTTTCGATGGTGAAGTCCCACTTGAGATCGGCGGTGCCGCCGGGGAAGTTGCCGGTCAGGCGGCCGGTGACGAGGTAGCGGTCGGGGCCGAGTGCTTCGGTACCGGTGATCTCGGTCGTGTAGGTGTATTTCGAGGCTGCCCCGGTCTGCCAGGCCCGGATCTCGGCTGTGCCGTGGCGTTCTTCGCCTTCGTCGATGACGGTGGCGTCCTCAGCGAAAAGGCTGACAATCGAGTCGATGTCGCGATCGGCATCGCGTTCGAAGTAACGCGAGATCATGTCGGGGAGGTTGGTGGACGTGTGTCGTCCTTAGCTGGTTGGAGTTGGCGGCGAGGTCAGCGATTGCTGCGGTCATCATGCCAGCGCGGAGTGCGGCCGGTTGTGGTTGTAGTCCTCGCGCAATGTGTCTGTCTTGTGTCCGTCCTTGGTGTCCATTCAGACAACACGCTGGCGTCGACTCGGGCCTGCGCCAGGCAGAAGCGCGAACGTCATGTGCTAGCCCCCGCGCGCAGGGCGACGGCGAACGGGTCTGCACCGCATCCTCGGCGACGTCGATGTCGCCGAAGACGCGGATCAGGGCAGCGACGGATCGGCCGGACTCCTCGCGGAAGATCCGGCCGACCTCGGCCTCATCGAGCTTCCGTGGGGCGGCGACGTCG
>DASPZH010000360.1:0-5933 GCA_035636335.1 Streptosporangiaceae bacterium | reverse complement strand
GCGTGACCGGCAGGCGCGTGACCGGGGACGTCGCCGGGGTGGAAGTGCGGCGTCTGCGGCCGGCCGACCTTGTCGGCGAAACCGGGCAGGGCCACCCGGTAGGCGCAGGTGTCGCAGTTCATCCGGATGTCGCCGGTCAGCGCCTCGGCGTACCGCTCAAGCACCAGGTCGGCGAGTTCGTCGCAGTCGCCGAGCACCCCGGCGGTCCGCAGGTCGAGTTCCTGGTGCGCCGCCGCGAACTCCCGCGACTGGGTCACGATCCGGTCGGGCAGCACGCCGGGAAACAGGAAGTACGGCGCCACCACGACGCGGCCGCCGCCCAGCCTGCGGGTCCGCTCGAGCACGGCGGGAACGGACGGCTCGGCGAGTGAGACGAACCCGAACTCCGCCCCGTCGTAGCCGCGGCCCTCCCACAGCAGCCGCGCCACCTTCGCCACCTCGGCGTTGGCGTCCGGATCGGTGGACCCCCGTCCGACCAGGACTACGTGCGTGCCGGCCCGCGGGGCCTCGGCCAGCGCGGCGTCGATGCGGGCCGCGAGCACGGTCTGCAGCGCCGGGTGCGGGCCGAGCGGCCGGCCGTAGCGGCAGGAGAGCCCGGGATGGCGGATCCGTTCCCGCGCCAGCGCCGCCGGGATGTCGCCCTTGCCGTGCCCGGCCGCCGTCAGGACCAGCGGGACGGCCACCACCTCCCACGCCGGGCTGGGCGCGGCCGCCGCCATCGCGGCGACCACGTCCGCGAGCGACGGCGCGGACAGCTCGATGAACCCCCCGTCCACGCGGGCCATCTGGTCCCGGCCGCGTTCGCGCACCCGCCCGATGAGCCGCCCGAACTCGGCGACCCCGGCGGCGCTGCGCGTGCCGTGCCCGACGAGCAGCAGCGGCGGGCCCGGTGTGGTCATGAGTCCTCCCGGTAGAGCAGCGCGTTGAGTGCGGCGGCCGCCACGGCCGCCCCGCCCTTCTCGGTGCGGTTGCTGACCGACGGCAGCCCGCTGGCCCGCAGCGCCGCCTTCGACTCGACCGCCCCGACGAAACCGACCGGCAGCCCGATGACCAGCGCCGGGGCGGCGTCGAGCACGACAAGCTCGGCCAGCGCGGTGGGCGCGGTCCCGATCACCCAGACCGCGCCGGGACCGACCTCCCCGAACGCGACCCGGATCCCCGCCGCGGACCGGGTGATCTGGACCCGCTCCGCCAGGTCGCGGGCGCGGGCGTCGCCGACCCGGCAGACGGTGTTCCTGACCGTGATGCCAGCGGCGACCATCGCCGAGTCCGCGACCACCGGAGCACCGTCCCGCAGCGCGGCCGCCGCCGCGGTCAGCGGCTCCTCGGCGCAGACCAGGTCGCCGAGGTAGGCCGGGTCCGCGCTGGCGTGGATGACCCGTTCCACCACCGCCCGCGTCCACGGCGGCAGCGCCGACGTGTCCGCCCGCGCGCGCAGGATCGCGTACGACCGTTCCTCGATCGGATGGACTGCGCGCCTCACCCCGGCTCCTTCCCGTACCGGCGGTCGAAGCCGGCGAGCCGCCAGGTCAGCGCCGCGCCCGCCCAGGCCGCCACGAAGACCCCGACGATGAAGTAGCCGAGCAGCTCGAAATGGTCGCCGATCCCGGCGTAGGCGGTTATCGGCCCGCCGACGTGCAGCTCGCGCACTAGCAGCCCGGCGAGGTACACCGTGCCGACGAAGAACGCGATCACCACGGTCATCGCGGTCGTCGCCACGCTGTAGTACAGCCGGCGCGCCGGGTGCGAGAACGCCCAGGAGTAGGCGCGCGCCATCAGCACGCTGTCGCAGGTGTCGAACGCGCTCATGCCGGCCGCGAACAGCACGGGCAGGGTGAGGGCGGCCACGGCGGGCAGCGCGCCTGAGGCGGCCGTGCTCGCCGAGAGGCTGAGCAGCGTCACCTCCGACGCCGTCTCCAGCCCGAGGCCGAACAGCAGCCCCACCGGGTACATGTGCCACGACGAGCGGATCAGCCCGCGGGCGCGCTGGCCGAGTATCCGGTTCATCAGGCCACGGTTGAGCAACTGGAGCTCGAGCTCGGCCTGGTCCAGGGTGCCGCCGGTCATCTGCCGCCACAGCCTGACCAGCCCGGCCAGGACCATGCCGTTCAGCGCGGCCACCAGCAGCAGGAACGTCATCGCGGTGATGGCGGCGGCGACCCCGCCGTAGGAGCGGAACGCGGCGACGCTGCCCGTGGTCGCGCCGGCCGCGGTGACGACGACGAACGCCAGGGCCAGAACGACCGAGGAGTGGCCCATCGCGAAGAAGAACCCCACGCCCACCGGGCGGCGGCCGCGGGCGAGCATCAGCCGGGTGGAGTCGTCGATCGCCGCGATGTGGTCGGCGTCGAACGCGTGCCGCACGCCGAGAGCGTAGGCCAGCGTCCCGGCGCCCGCGAACGAGGTGGCCGCCGCGAGGTGGTGGGTGTAGTAGAAGTACATCGTCCAGCCCAGCACGTGCAGCACGGCGATGACCCCGACGATCGCCGACAGCCGGAGCCGCTCGGCCCGCGTCCACCGTCCGATCGCGATGCTGCCGCCGCTCACGTCAGTGTTCAAGCTGGACACTGTCCCGCCTTCCGGTCGTCGGGGCCGGGCCGGCGAAAGGACCGGCGAAGCCGATGGCGTCGACCGGGCAGACTTCTGTGCACTCGCCGCAGCCGGTGCAGCGGCCCCGGTCGACGGCGGGGTTGTCGCGGGCCGGGCGGAGCGCGCGCTCGGGGCAGGTGAGGATGCACGCGCCGCAGCCCTGGCAGGCATCGATGATCAGGAGCGAACCGAGGTGAGTGACGGTCAACGGAGCCACCCGTAGCCCCTCGGCGTCACCATGCGGCCCGCGATCGTGCGGGTGCTCGCCGCCCCGACGATGACGACGCAGCGCATGTCCACGGCGGCCGGGTCCAGGTCGGCGAGCGTGGTGACGGTCGCCTGCTCGCCGGACCGGTACGCGTCCCGGACGACGGCAACCGGAGTGTCACCGGCCCGGTGCCGGCCGAGTATCTCCAGCGCCGCGCCGAGCTGCCAGTCCCGGCCGCGGCTGCGCGGGTTGTAGAAGACGACGACGAAGTCGCCCTCCGCGGCGGCCCGGACCCGGCGTTCGATGACCTCCCACGGCGTGTGCAGGTCGGACAGCGAGATCACCGCGTGGTCGTGCCCGAGCGGCGCCCCCACCAGAGCGGCGGACGCCAGGCCCGCGGTGATGCCGGGCACCGCGACCACGTCGATGTCGTCTCCCGCGAGGCTGAGCGCCGGGCTGGCCATCGCGTACACGCCCGCGTCCCCCGACCCGACCAGCGCCACCGCGTGTCCGCTGCGTGCCTGCTCGACCGCCGTCCGCGCCCTGGCCTCCTCCTGGCCGAGCTCGCTGGCCAGTACCCGGGTGCCCGGCCGCAGCAGGTCGGCGACCTGGTCCACGTACGCGTGCAGGCCGACGACGACCGAGGAGCGCCGCAGTTCGGCGACGGCCCGCGGGGTCAGCAGGTCTCGCGAGCCCGGGCCGAGCCCGACCAGCGCCAGCCGCCCGCGCGGGCGCCGGCGCGCGATCGCGACCGTGGCCATGGCGGACTTTCTTTTTTCCGCAACGAGCTCGTCCGCGCTGGCCAGGGCCGCGGCCTCGGCCACGCTCGGGGTGCCGACCGCGGCCAGCACGGCGTCGCTGGGGTTGGGCACCGGCACCGACGCGAGCCGGTCGGCGGGGTGCGTGATCACCGGCCAGCTTCGGCGCCTGGCGGCCGCCACGATCCCCTCTTCTGCTGCCTTCGCCTCGACGGTGGCGAGCGCCGTCACCGACGCGGCCGACAGTCCGGCGCTCACCAGCGCCTCGGCGATCAGCCCGAGCACCTCTTCCTCGCTCACGCCCCGGCTCGCGCCCACCCCGACGACCAGGGAAGGCGGGCGCAGCACGACGGTCCGGTCGTTGGCCGGAACGATCCGGTCCGTGATCACGATCCGGTGCTCGGCCGCGCCGCCGGCGGTCACCGGCAGTGCGGGGATCGGCCACGTGACGTCCGTTTCGAGAATTGTCGGCTTCTTGTCAAGAAGGGCGCGGCTGACGGCGGCGATCGCGCCCTCGGCCGGCCAGCCGAGCGTGTCCAGGCCGGGCAGGCCGGTCACGTCCGTTGCCGTGGTCACCACCGGTTCCGCGCCGAGCACGCCGGCCACCCGCGCGGCCAGCTCGTTGGCGCCGGCGGCGTGCCCGCCGACCAGCGCCACCGCGTGCCGGGCGGACTCGTCCACGCAGACCACCGCCGGGTCGGTCCACTTGCTCTTCAGCAGCGGCGCGATGATGCGGGTGGTCGCGCCGACGGCCAGGAAGCAGACGATGTCGTCGCACTCGGCCCACGCGCGGGGGAGCACCTGCTTGGCGGGCCCGTCGTAGCGGCGGGTTCGGCCTGGCCAGGCCGCATCGAGCCGGGCGGCGGAGGTCCGGCCGGCCGTGGTGACCGCCACCAGGCCGATCACGGGGCCGCCCCCGGGCCGGCGGCCTCCGGCGCGGTCGCCCACAGCACGAACACCGGGTTGGTCGCCGCCAGGCGGTGCGCGTTGCCGGGCAGCGGAGCCAGCCGGGCGGCCTGGACCAGGCTGCCGTCCACCGTGTACCCGGCCGCGACCAGCGCCGCGTGCGCCTGCCCGGTGCGCTCGACGGCCGCGACGGCGACGACGATGCGTCCCGGGTTCCGCCCCGCAACGGCGGCGACGACGGCGGGACCGCCGCCGCCGACGAAGACCGCGTCCGGGTCCGGCAGGCCGGCCAGCGCGCCGGGAGCCTCGCCGGCGACGACGCGGAGGTCCGCGTGGTGCCGGGCGGCATTGCCGCGGATCAGCGCGCAACGCCGGTCGTCCCGCTCGACGGCGATGACCGCGGCGCCGAACCCGGCGCACTCGATGCCGACCGACCCGGTGCCCGCGCCGACGTCCCAGACGAGCGTGCCGGGGCCGGGGGCCAGCCGGGCCAGGGCAAGCGCCCGTACCTCGGCCTTGGTGATCACGGCGTCGCGGGAGTCGAACTGGTCCTCGGCCAGTGCCCAGCCCCGCGCCGCCGGGCGCGGCCACATCCAGCCAGGACCGTCGTCCGGCCGGCCGTTGCCGGCGGGCGGCTCGGTCTCGGCGGGCGGCTCGGTCTCGGCGGGCGGCTCGGTCTCGGCGGGCGTCAGGACCAGGAGCACGTTCGGGTCGGTCCAGTCGTGCGACGCGGCATGCTGCGGCCCGCACTCGGTGAGCCGCTCGCCGGGTTCGCCCAGGCACTCGCAGACCAGGAGGCGGCGATGCCAGCCGGCTAGCGCCGCGCCGAACTCGGCGGGACCGGCTCCCGGCCCGGTCAGCACCGCGACCTTGGGGTACGCCCGGCACACGTTCACCGCCCGGCGCAGGTCGCGGCCGTGCGCGCTGACCACCATGGCATCGTCCCAGGGCAGCCCGGCCCGGGCGAACGCCAGCGCGACCGAGGACACCGCGGGCAGCACCGTGAACTTCAGGCCCCGCTCGCGCAGCGCGCGGGCGATCCCGAAGAACCCGGGATCCCCGGAGGCGAGGACCACGGCGTCGCCGTCGTGCGCGGCGAGCGCGTCGAGTGCGGGGGCCAGTTCCCCGAGCACCACGGTGCGCGCCCCGTGCGGGGCCGCGGTGAGGTGCCTGCGGGCGCCGGCCACGAGGGTCGCCGCGGCCAGCGCCGCCTCGGCCCGCGCGCCGAGCGGCGAGCCGTCCATGCCCACGACCGTGATCACGCCGCGGTCACCCACTCCGGCCTGGTCGCCGCGACCACGCGGGATCCGCTGAAGTCCACCATGGCCACGTCGGCGGTCAGCTTGCCCCGCCCGGCCCGCAGCAGCACCGACCGGACCCGCAGGCACAACTCGTCCCCGGCGGGCCGCAGCAGGCCCTCGCGCAGCCAGATCTCGTAAGCGTGCCGGCCGGTGTTCGCGGCCGAGACCTGC
>DASPZH010000359.1:0-6868 GCA_035636335.1 Streptosporangiaceae bacterium | reverse complement strand
CTCCGCGGCGCCTATGACGCGGCGCCCTGGCCGGTCAAGGCCCTCATCCTGATCGCGTGCGCCGCGCTCTTCCTGCCGGTCTCCGCGATCGTCGTGCTCGCGCTGCTGGCTTTCGCTCCCTACGCGGTCTATGCCGGCCGGCGCGACGGGTGGGCGACCGCCGCGGCGACCATGTGGGGCGTCGCGCTGGTGGCGACGCAGGCCGGCGGCCACTCCCTGCCGCACTACGCGCTCCTGCTGCTCCCCGTGGTCACCGCCCTGGTGGCCCATGCGGGCGCGCTCGGCCGGTGGTTCACGCCATGCCGCACCGTCACCTGGGTGCTGCTGCTCGCGCTGCTGCCAGGGATCGCCGCGTTCCGCATCGTCGGCAAGGGCCACTCCCTCGCCGGCCCGGCACTGGCGTGGCTGCTCGCCGCGGTCGTGCTCGGCTGGCGGCTGGCCAAGGCCTGGCAGGACAGCCGCCAGGGCGGCCAGTTCCAGAAAGTCCGCGGCGGCGGGCCCGCCGTGCCCCTGGCCTGGTCGCCGGGCCGGACACGGCCGATGCGGCCGGGAACGACCGGCGGGCAGGCCGGTCAGGTTCCGCCCGGACCGCCCGGCCAGCAGCGCCCGGCGGCCAGGCCCGGCCCGCCTCCGGTGACCGCGGACGGCGCGCGGGTACTGGCCGCCGGACGCACCGGCCGGGCCGGGCCGGCGGGCCAGGGCACCGGACCCGTGGCCACAGACGGGGACTACCAGGCGGCCGAGCGGCCGGTGATCACCGTCGACGAGGCGATGGCCGAGCTGGACGAGATGATCGGCCTGACAGCGGTGAAGGACCAGGTCAGGTCGTTCGCGGCGTCGATCGAGGCGGCTCGGCGGCGGGCCATGGTCGGCATCGGCGCGGATAAGCCGATGCAGCACTTCGTCTTTCTCGGCCCGCCAGGGACCGGCAAGACCGCGGTCGCGCGGATCGTGGCCAAGATCTTCTACGCGTTCGGCCTGCTCGACGCGCCGACGGTGGTCGAGGCGCAGCGTTCCGACCTGGTCGGCGAGTATCTCGGCGCCACGGCCATCAAGACCAACGAGCTGATCGACTCGGCCATCGGCGGCGTGCTGTTCATCGATGAGGCCTACAGCCTGGTGAACGAGGGCGACGGGCAGAACGACCGGTTCGGCAACGAGGCGGTCCAGGCGCTGCTCAAGCGGGCGGAGGATGACCGCGACCGGCTAGTGATCATCCTGGCCGGGTACGAGCGGCAGATGGAGGGCTTCCTAGCCTCCAATCCCGGCCTGACCTCGCGGTTCGCGATCCGGGTGAAGTTCAGCGGGTACTCGCCGACCGAGCTGCTCCAGCTCGCCGACCTGACGGTGGCCAGGCGCGGGGAGATCGTCGACCCGCAGGCTCGCTCGGTGCTGTGGCGGATGTTCGAGGAGGTCGGGCGACGCAGGCTCGGCGACGAGCTGGGGAACGGCCGCTTCGTGCGCACCCTGCTTGAGCGGGCCGGCCAGGCCAGGGACGTCCGGGTGATGGGCGCCGGCTCCGACCCGGCCCCCGCCGACCTGATCACGCTGCGCGGCAGCGACCTCGAGCGGGCCTACAGCGAGCTGACCTCGAGATACCGGGGCTACGACGAGACCCCGACGCTGGAGAGCGCGCTGGCCGAGCTGGATGCGCTGGTCGGGCTCGAGCCGGTCAAGCGGCAGGTGCACGAGATTGCCGCGCAACTGCGGGTGGCCAGACTGCGCGACGCGCAGGGGCTGACCAGCCAGCCGCCGGTCAGGCACTTCGTTTTCACCGGACCGCCAGGCACCGGCAAGACGACGGTGGCCAGAATCCTGGCCAGGATCTTCGCCGCCCTCGGCCTGCTGGTACGGCCCGGCGTGGTCGAGGCGCACCGGGCGGACCTGGTCGGCGACCACCTAGGGTCGACGGCGATCAAGACCAACAAGCTCGTGGACTCGGCCCTGGGCGGTGTCCTGTTCATCGACGAGGCCTACTCGTTGTACAACGACGGCTACTCCGGTGGTGACGCGTTCGGGGCCGAGGCCGTCGCGACGCTGCTGAAGCGAGCCGAGGACGACCGGGACCGGCTGGTCATGGTGCTGGCCGGCTACACGGACGACATGAGCAGGTTCCTGCGGACCAATCCCGGCCTGGCGTCGCGGTTCAGCGTCAGGATCGCGTTCCCGAGCTACGGTCCCGACGAGCTGGTCAGGATCTCGACGATCTTCGCGGGCCAGGCCGGGGACAGCTTCGCCCCGGAGGCGATGCCCGTCCTCACGCAGCTCCTCACCGAGGCCTGCGAGCACGGGCGGATCGACGAACTCGGCAACGGCCGGTACGCCCGGTCCCTGTACGAGCGGGCCTGCGCGTCACGGGACTTGCGGGTCGCCCAGCTTGGCGAGAGCGCGAGCGCGGCCGAGCTGACGACTATCGCGGCCGACGATGTCGAGGCCGCCTACCGTGGCATCGGCGGCTGAGCCCGCGATCACGCCGGGACCGGCACTCGCCGTCGCGGCGGGCACGGTCAGCGCGCCGGTCAGCCGGGCGGGTCACGCGGCAGGCTGGCCAGCGCCAGCCTGATCGCACGGTCGTCTTGGCCGGCCGACGCGATGGCCTGGATCAGCGCGTGCACCACCTCGTGCCTGCGCATGCCGAGGTCGAGCAGCCGCTGCGCGGCGTCCCACAGCTCGGGCGGGTCGCCGTGCCAGAGCCGCTCGGCCAGCGCGGCATGCTGGTCGAGGTGCTCGGGGCTGGCCTGGCCGTTGAGCGGATCATCGTGGTCGGCCGCGAGCAGCAGCCGCCGGTCGGGCGGGCTGGCCGGATCGAGCGTGCTCAGGTCGGTGCCGCGGAAGGTGCCTTCGAGTACCCCGAAGGCAAACGCGCGGCGCGGCAGCGCCTCCAGATCACGGTCCGGCAGCAGGCGCCCGACCAGGCCGGGCTCGATACCGAACGACGCCGGGTCGCGATAGACGCTGGTGAACGTGGATATCGCGTCGAACACCGCGTCGAGGGTCTTGCTGATCGCCGCGATGTCCAGCCCCGACTTGGCGCCGGCCCAGCGCGCCCACGCGATCAGGACGTGCGGCATCGCGTGCTGCTCGGCCGGGCTCAGCATGACCTTGCGCGGCAGCCAGTCCAGCAGGAACGTCTCCGCCTTGGCGGGGCTGACCCGCAGCGGCCGGCCGAAGTCCTGCTCGCAGCCGTAGTCGACGATGTGGTCGGCGCACCGGCTCGCCGCCCTGCGGTCGGACAGGTCCTCGGCCTCGTCGGAGGCCAGGAACCCGGCGACCAGCATGGCCCGGCGGTCCCTGCGCCACGCCGTCCGCCGGGAGGCGCCCGGACCGATCAGCCCTGGCATGTTTGCGGCGGCTGCCCGGGTCGCGCTGCCCAGGCCGGGCCCCTGATAGCCGGAGCCGCGGTGCCCCGGGCTGGCCGTGCCCGGTCGCGCCGTGCCCGGTTCCGCCGTGCCCGGTTCCGCCGTGCCCGGCTCTGCCTTTCTCGGCTCCGCCTTGCCCGGCTCTGCCTTTCTCGGCTCCGCCTTGCCCGGCTCCGCCTTGCCCGCGCCCGCGCTCACCGCGGCGGGGACCAGCGCGCGGCCGCGCGGCAGCGCCGGCGGCAGCGTCCGGATCCTGGCCCTGATGAAGGCGTGGTACGCCGGGAAGGACTTGCTGACCGGAGGGTCGGCGATGGTCTCGGTGATGGTAAGCGCGGACTGGAGCAGCCGCCGCACGTTCGGCGAGTCGACCTGGCGGAACGTGCCCTTGGGCCGGTCCGGCTTGGCCAGGTCGCGGCAGTAGGAGAGCAGCTTGCCGACCTGGGAGGTGACCCAGCCGTCCTTGACCATCCCGCCGGCGTTGTAGTCGACCACGACCACGAGTGCGTGCTCTTCCTGGCCCGCGTAGCTGAAGACGCAGATCACCTCGTCCCGGTCGCCGTAGGCGTCGGTGTTCACGTAGCAGTCACCCGCGGCGACGGCGCCGGCGTGCTCGGCCCAGCGCGGCCTGGCGACGCCGCGATCCATCAGGTCAAGCGCGGCTCGCTCGGCCTTCACGGCCTGACGGGCCGTGCCGAGGCACGCGACGCCGGACAGCAGCGCCAGGGCAGCGGGGCTGCCCTGGCCAGCCGCGTACTCGACCAGGCCCTCGCCGACCAGTTCCTCCACGTCAGCGCGGCGGACAGCGGGTGGCCGCCCGTTCGGCCCAGGCTGCTGGCGCCACCAGGTGCCGAGCAGTTCGCTCACCATGAGCTCGGCGTCGAGGGGGCTGCGCACGGCGAGCAGTTCCCGCGCCGCCCGCAGCATCTCGGCGAAGAGCGCGTTGGCCGGCTGCGGCACGGCGCCGCGAACCAGTCGTCCGGCAGAGCCGGAGCGGTCCGAGCCGCCGGGCGATTCGGCGCGTCTGCTCTGCGGGCTCATTTTCCTAGCTTTTCAGATCCGGTCGCGGCCACGCCACGCTTAGGCTCGGCGCGCCGCGGCGAATGGCACGGCCTGCAGGAGACTACTCCGGCCGCGGTGGCCCGCTCTAACCGCCTGAGCAGGCTCACGAGCATAATCATGCGGATGCGGTCGCATCGGCGTAACGCGCGAGAATTGCCGCTAAGCCAACTATGCTGCCGGGCGGCGCAGGCCGGTCGTGCGGCGTAGCCGGCACCGCCGGCCGGGGCAGCGATACCGAAACGGCGGCGATCATCCGGTAATTGGGACATAATGCCGGTTTAGATCACGCTGCAGGTCGCCGAGGCGGTTCTGGCGCTCGCCACGCTCGGCTACCTCGGGCTGGGCGTGCAGCCGCCGGCCTCGGACCGGGGAGACATGATCGCGGGCGGGACCAGGTACATTTACCACGGCTGCTGGTGGGAGACTTATCCGGCCGGCATCGCGATCATCGTCGCCGTCGTGGCCTTCAACCTCCTGGGTGACGGCCTGCGCGGGCGCTCTGGCTAAGCTGGGCTGAGTCGCCAGGCCCAGGTAACTGGCTAAATGGCCCAAAGTCAGTTCCCGTCGCAGACGGCAGTCCTTTGGGCCGCGATGCCGATAGCCTTCTAGTGCCGGGCGTCGCAGGGAGGGGCTCGTCCATGATCGATCTCACCGATGCGATGCGCGCGTCATGAGTGCCGCGACATCGGTGCCCGAGCCGCCGCGGCCGGGTGCGGCCGCGTGCGACTCGGCGATGCTTGACGCCCTGCTCGCCGAGGCCCCGGTGGGGTTCGCGTTCATTGATGCCGATATGCGGCTGCGCCGCGTCAGTCACTCGCTCGCCGAGATGATCGGCACCAAGCCGGCCGAGCAGATCGGGCGCGTCCCGGCCGATGTCTGGCCTGTTGCGCTGGCCTCCGGCACCGAGTCCGCCGTCCGCAAGGTACTCGCCGACGGCCTCCCGGTCAGCGACGGCCAGCAGGGCGGCCTCGGCGACGGGGCGGCGGGTGCGGCCGATCCCGGCGAGGGCAGGCTGCTCGCGCTGTCCTGGTATCCGGCGCACGACCGGGACGGGGCGGTGACCGGCGTCACCATGATCGCCGTGGACGTGGCCCGCGACCGGGCGGCGGCCGAGGCCATGCGCCGGAGCAGGGAGCGCTACCGGTCGCTGGTCCAGGCCGGCAATCAGGTGGTCTGGGTCACCGACCCGGCGGGCGAAGTGGCGGAGGACTCGCCCGAGTGGCGGTGGATCACCGGCCAGTCGGTGGAGGGCTACCTGGCCGACGGCTGGTTGGCGGCCATCCATCCGAACGACAGGGGCCGGATCGAGCGAGACTGGCGCGACTGCATCCGTACCGGGACGGTCTTCGACGGCAGCTACCGGGTCCGCACCAAGACCGGTTCCTACCGGCACTACGACGTCCGCGCCGTGCCGATCGAGCGGGACGGCGCCATCATCGAGTGGATGGGCGCGAGCACCGACGTCACCGGGCAGCGCGAGGCCGACGAGATGAGGGGTCGGCTGACCGAGCAGCTCTCCGCCGCGGCGCTGCGGACGTCCCGGCTGCAGCAGGCCACGTCGCTGCTTGCCGAGGCGCTCTCCGTGCAGCAAGTGGTCACGGTCATCACCGACGTGGGCCGCTCGTCGATCGGGGCCGACCGGTCGGCGGTCGCGCTGGTCGACAAGGACAGGCTCAGGCTTCGGATCGTCAGGTCCGAGGACGCCTCCGACGGTCAGGCGCAGCTTCCTGACGAGATTCCGCTCGACGCCCGCAGCATGCTGACCGAGGCGATCGCGCTGCGCCGGGCGCTGGTTTTCGGCAGCCGGGAGAGCATGCGGCGGCACTTCGAGGCCGACGGGGATGCCGCGTTCTGGCCGCCTGACGGCGCCGAGCAGGCCTGGGTGAGCCTTCCGCTGATCACCTCGGGCGCGCCGTTCGGTGCCCTGCAGTTCGCGTTCACCGGCGAGCACCAGATCACCGACGAGGAGCGGGTCTTCCTCGAGGCGCTGGCCGGCCAGGGCGCGCTGGCCCTGGAGCGGGCCAAGCTCTACGAGCGCGAGCACACCACCGCGGAGACGCTGCAGCGGAGCCTGTTGCCTGACACGCTGCCCGACGTGCCGGGCATCGCGCTGAGAGCCACGTACAAGCCGGTCAGCATCGAGGTGGGCGGCGACTGGTACGACGCCTTCCGGCTGCCGGACGGCAAGCTGGCCGTCGCGGCCGGGGACGTGATGGGCAAGGGCCTGACCGCCGCGGCCGGGATGGGGCGGGTCAGGAACGCGCTGCGCGCGCTGGCCCTGACCGACCCGAGGCCGGCGGCGGTCCTGGCCGTCCTGGACAGGCTGTTCCTCGCCACCGAGCTCGACGAGCAGGTTACGACGGTCTGTTACCTGGTGGTGGACCCGCAGACCGGGGAGGGCGTGGCGGGCAACGCGGGCCACCTGCCGCCGCTGCTGCTCGCCCCTGGCG
>DASPZH010000358.1:0-5115 GCA_035636335.1 Streptosporangiaceae bacterium | reverse complement strand
TCGCACTCGCGCCGGCGGGCGCCGGCGCGGGTGAGAGCGCGGTAGCGCGGCCGGCGGCACCCGGCGACGGGCTGGGCCTGACCCCGCGGGAGCGGGAGGTGCTGGCGCTGGTGGCCGAGGGCCGCACCAACCGGCAGATCGCCGCGGCCCTGTTCATCAGCGGCAAGACCGCCAGCGTGCACGTGTCCAACATCCTCGCCAAGCTCGGCGTCGCCAACCGCGCCGAGGCGGCGGCCGCCGTGCACCGCCTCGGCCTGATCCGTGAGGGGCCCGCGACCCGGTAACCAGACGGCTCGGGCGCTGCTGGCCGGGGTCACCGGGACGGCGGCCAGCGCAGCGTCGACCTTGACGCCCGACGCTGAACTCTCCGAGCCAGGAATCTTGGCCGGGCCGGCCTTATCACGCGGGGCCAAGCAGGTCCCACCGGTTGCCGACGATGTCCAGGAACACCGCCACGCGACCGTAAGGCTCGGCGCGCGGCGGGCTGACGAACTCGACGCCCGCCGATGTCATCCGCGCGTACGCGACGGCGAAGTCCGGCACGCGCAGGAAGAACCCGACCCGTCCGGCGACCTGCCGGCCCATGACGGCGGACTGGTCGTCGCCGTCGGCTCGGGCGAGCAGCAGCCCGGTCGCCGCGCCAGGTGGCCTGACCACCACCCATCGCTTGGCACGACCGTCGTTCGTCGTGGCCGGCGAGTCCTCCGCCAGTTCGAAGCCCGGCACGCGCAGGAAGAAGTCGATCGCCGGGTCGTACTCCCCGACGACGATGGTGACGAGCTCGAGATTCACCCGGCCAGCCTAGGCACCGGGCAACCTAGGCAGCGGGCCAGCCAAAGCACCGGGCCAGCCAAAGCACCGGGCCAGCCCGCGCGACTCGTCCCCGGTCAGCCTGCGCGGCCGTCGACCCCGGGCGACGGCGCTCACGGCCGCGGGCGGGCTCCCCCGGCCCGTGGCCGGCGCGGCCACCAGCCGGGCACATCGCGCAGGTAGGCCTGGTACTGCTCGCCGTAGCGCCTGGACAGCGTCGGCTGCTCGTACCCGTGAACGAACGCCACGCAGGCACCGGTCACCGCCGCCGCGTAGGCGAGCAGGACCGGCCTGCTCAGCCAGAGAGCCTGCCCGGCGATGACCGCCAGCACGGCCAGGTACATCGGGTTGCGGACGAAACGATACAGGCCACCTGCGACAAGCCGCTCGGTCGGCGCCACCGGCGCCGGCGTCCCCCCGCCCTCGACCGTGAACTGCGCGAAGGCGCCGAGCAGCACGGCGGCGCCCGCCCCGGCGAGCAGCAGGCCGGCGACCCTGGCGGGCCAGGGATGGGACGGCCTTCCTTGCCAGCCGGTCAGCCACCAGGGCACCAGGCCTGCCACAACGCCGGGAGCGAGCACGAGGAACACGGCGGTGCCAACCACGGCCCTGAGCCTTCGCATGGGCACCTGCCTGGTTCTGTCCGGCGCTAGCGCGCTTCGGCGATGACTGGCTCGATGATCTCATCGGCCAGCCACCGCGGCGAGCGGCCGCCGAGCATCGCGGCCAGGACCAGATGGGTGACGCCGGCCTCGATCATCTCGCCCAGCACGGCTCGGGTGGCCGCCGCCGCTCCGGGCTCGTCGCAGCGGACGACGGTCTGCATCGAGCGGACGATGCCGCCGGGATCGCGGCCGATCACCGCGCAGTGCTCGTTCAGGATCTGGTTCTTGCGCCGGTACTCCTCCGACGGCGGCCCGGGGTAGTTCCAGATGTCGGCGTGCTCGGCGACGAGACGCAGGACACGGTGGCCAGAACCGCCGATCATGATCGGAGGATGCGGCTTCTGCACCGGCTTGGGCGCACAGACGGTGCCGCGGAGCCTGATCGACTGGCCGTCGAAGTCGAACGGCTCCGCCGCGGTCCACATCCGGCGGATGACCTCGAGCGACTCCGCCAGGTCCCTGACGGCCTGACCAGGGGAGACCAGTGGCACCCCGTACGCCTCGAACTCGCGGACCGCGGGATTCGGCCCGGCCACGTTGCTGCCTCCGGCGCCGATCCCGAAGTCGAGCCTGCCCCCGGCGAAGACGTCTACGGTCGCGGCCATCTTCGCCAGCAGGGTCGGCGAGCGCAGGCGGTTGCTGGTCACGATGACGCCGAGCCTGAGCCTGGTCGTCTGGGCGGCGAGCGCCGCGAGGAGCGTCCACGCTTCCAGGGCGGCCGCATCGATGTCCCCGCGCAGCGGGACCATGTGATCCCAGAGCCAGGCGTGCTCGAAGGCGGGGATCTTGTCGGCCTCGCGCCAGACGCTGCGGATCTCCTCGTAGGTCTGGCCCATCTGGCTGGTCTTGATGCCGAAGCTGAGTCGCTGCGCTGTCATCGTCGGGCCTCCTGCCGCGGCTTGATCGTCATATCGCTGATCGTCATTGAATTAGATCGTCATTGTTACTGACGATCAGTCAGCACCATATAATGCTGGCGTGCCGAACTCAAGTCCCGGCAAGCGGTCAGCGAACCAGCCGCTGCCCGAGCTGTCCGACCGCCTTGGCTACCTGCTCAAGCACGCGCAACAGCGGCTGGCCGAGCTCACCAGCTCGGCGATGGCACCGTTCGGGATCACCGGCCGGGAGTGCGCCGTGCTGATCGCGATCGACAGCCAGGCGCCGTCGTCGCAGCAAGATGTCGCGTTCCGACTCGGCGTCGACCGAACGACCATGGTCCTGCTGATCGACGACCTCGAGGGTAAGGGCCTCGTCCGGCGCCGCCGGGACCGGGACGACAGGCGCAGGAACGTCGTGGAACTGACCGGCGCCGGCCGGACCACGCTGCGCCGGGCATCCCTGGCCGGGCAGGACGCCGAACGACGCTTCCTGAGCGCCCTGTCCGACGAGGAGGCGGCGGAACTCAGGGCAGCGCTCCGCGCGATCGCGTTCCCGGGCGCGGCAGATGCAGGCGGCGTCCGGGCCGACGCATCCTGGACTTCTCCGAGCTCGTAGATCATGCTGCGGACCCCGTGGCCGGCGAACTTGGGCACGTCCCCGGCCGTCGCCTGGCCCTGCGGTGAACGGAACGCCTGCCGGAGCGCGGTCATGTCATCCCAGTCCCGCGGGCGGGTCACGATCCCGCGTCCGATCGCGTTTAACAGCGGTCACCGGCCCTACCAGCTCGTTCGGGTCTGGCCTGGTCCGCAGCCGCAGGCCGACAGAGGATGGGAAAATGAAAGACCCGTACGTCACCGGCCTGCACCGCTGGTGGCACCTGCGGACGCCGTCACCCGAACTGCTCGAGGCTGAGGCGGCCGGCATGCTCGGTCCGCCGGGCGTCGTCGTCGACCTCGGGTGCGGGCTGGGCACCGAGGTCGGATACCTGGCCGGCCGGGGCTGGCGCGGCCTGGGCGTGGACCTGTCCGTGCCGGCCCTGTCCGGGGCCCGCGCCAGCCAGCCGGGGGCGCGATTCGCGCTGGCCGACGTGACCGGGCTGCCGCTCCGCACGGGCGCGGCTGACCTGCTGCTCGACCGCGGCTGCTTCCACTACCTGCGAGCCGGGCGGCGCGCCCGTTACGCCCTGGAGGCTGCGCGGGTGCTGCGCCCGGGCGGAAGGCTGGTCCTGCGGATGTGCCTGAACTCGGCGGGCGTGCCGAACGGCCTGGACGAGGAGACCATCCGCGAGACGTTCCGCGGCTGGCAGCACGCCGTGACCAGGCGCCTGGACCTCGCGAGCGACACCAGGACCATGCCAGCGGTCCTGGCCGTCTTGATCCGGGCAGCTCAGGCGGGGCCAGGCCGAAAGTCCCGGCATCCTTGAACGGATGGTTTCCCGAGTACGTCGTACTGATGAGTCAGGAAAACTGGTGAGTTAGGAAAACGGCACCGAACACGGGCATCAGCGGCGCCTGGCTAGGAGGCTACAGTGGTGACTGGGATGCGGCGGGCCAAGCAGCCGGTGAGCGCCCTGCTCGCGGGCCCGTACGGGCATCCCTTCCATCCGATGCTGGTCACGGTTCCGATCGGCGCCTGGTTCGTCAGCCTCGGCTTCGACATCGCCTCGCACCTGGTCAGCAACCCGGGCTTCCTGGCCCGAGGGTCGCAATGGCTGATCGCCGTCGGAGTCGTCGGCGCCATCGCGGCCGGGCTGGTCGGCTTCCTCGACTTGGCCGCGATCCCCGGCGGCACCGTGGCCTTCCGCACCGCGTGCACGCACATGTGCATCAACCTGCTGGTCACGACCGGCTATGCGGCGAACTTCGCCTGGCGTTACCACGAGCACGCCGACCGAGCATCCGTGGGCGCGGGGATGATCGCGCTGTCGGCCTCCTGCGCCACGGCGCTGAGCGTGTCCGGGTACCTAGGCGGCAAGCTCACCTACCGGTACGGCGTCCGGGTCGCGACGGAGGTCAGCCAGGCCGACGGCTACCTCGCGCCCGGCATGCAGCTATCCGGCGGCCACCACGCCGACCGGGGCCGGCGAGGCCGCCGGGACTCGTGAGGCCACCAGGCCACCGGGCCTCCTGAGGCCACCGGGGCTCCTGAGGCCACCGGGTCTCCTGAGGCCGCCGGGTTAGGGTCTGCGGTCGGGCGGCGGGCCGCCGTCCGGCCCGGCGGGCCCGGCCGGTCCGGCCGGGCCGGCCAGGCCCGCGCGGCGCAGCGCCGCCGCCATCGCGCCGCCGTTGCCGCCGGGACCACCGGCGCGACCGCCGGATCGCCGCCGGTCGGGGCCGCCGCCGCGCTCGGCGTGGCGGCGGCCATCACCGCGGCCATCACCGCGGCCCTCGCCACTCGCGCCTGGGCGCGCGGGCGGGTCGTCCCGCGCGCCGCCAGGCTCGTCGTCCAGTCGCAGGCTCAGCGAGATCCGCTTGCGGCCGGCGTCCACGTTCATCACCTTCACCTTGACGATGTCGCCGGGCTTGGCGACCTGGCGTGGGTCGGCGACGAACTCGCGCGACATCGCCGACACGTGCACCAGGCCGTCCTGGTGCACCCCGATGTCGACGAACGCGCCGAACGCGGCCACGTTGGTGACCACGCCCTCGAGCACCATGCCCGGCGCGAGGTCGGCCAGCGTCTCGACGTCCTCGCGGAACGCCGCCGTCGTGAACGCCGGGCGCGGGTCGCGACCCGGTTTCTCCAGCTCGCGCAGGATGTC
>DASPZH010000357.1:0-5181 GCA_035636335.1 Streptosporangiaceae bacterium | reverse complement strand
TGCTCTATGCGCCCGCCGATCTCGAGGGGGCGGAGATCGAGATCGGCCCGGCGACCGACCGGCGTGACGGCCAGGCGGCCCGGCGGACGCACGCCAGGGTCAGGAGGCGCCAGACCGTCGGCTCGGCCAGTTACGCGGCCGTGTACCAGGGACTGGCCGCCGGCACGTACGTCATCTGGAGCGACCCGGACACGCCTGCCGGAACTGTGGGCATCTGCGGCGGCCGCGCGACAAGCTGGAGCTGGCCCGTAGCCTCATCGGCGAGCCCCAGCCCGGCCTCGGACCGGCCAGTACACTCAGCTTTTCCATGATCGTGGATGTTTGTCGATATAGCCGAAAATCATCCACGATCCTGCGATCCCGTGTCGGTCGGCCCGGAAGCCCTTTGCTCAGTGGCCGTCGCGGCGGAACCGGCGCTCCCATTGCCGCTCGCGGATGAGCACGCCGTCGCGCCGCAACTCGCGCCGGAACCGGTAGCGCAGCGACTCCGCGTCCCCGTCCAGGTCCAGCGCCGAGCTGAAGACCAGCAGCCGGCCGGGCAGGTGCACCTCGGTTCTCGCCTCGCCCCTGGCCGACGCCTCGGCGGGCCGGTCATCGGCGACCTCGTACCTCAGGTACTCCTCGTCGACCACCCTGCCCCACGGGTACTCGCTGCCCGCTGTGCCGCGCCAGGAGATCGCCGCGGTGCCCTTGTCGTCGCGGACCAGGGTCCAGCGCACCGGCAGCACCTCGCCCCAGCCGCTAACGCCGGCCGCCGTCTCGCCCGGCTCAGGCTCCCCGAGTACCGGCACGGGGCGGGACTCCGCGGGAACGACCGGCAGCACCAGCCTGGTCCCGGTGGCGCCGAGCCTGACCGTGGCCGTGGCCGGGTGCGGGGTGGGCCAGATCATCGGCCACATGGCGTTGGAGATCGCCAGCCGGATCCGGTGCCCGCGCGGGAACACCCACGAGCAGGCGTGCAGCGGCAGCGGCAGCCAGTCCGGCGCCGGGTCGCCGCCGGCGCCCCCGGGACCGGGCACCGGCTCGGCCGGGTCGCGCAGCGGGTCGGGCCGGTCCGACCGACCGCCGCCGGCGACCAGCGTGGCCGTGCCGTCCGGCGCCAGGTCGCTTACCCGCGCGAACCAGTTCAGCGGCGATGCGTCGGCGCGGCCGTGGATCTCTACCCGGCACAGGCCAAGTACCTCCAGGTCGTCGCCGAGCGGGGCCGAGTCGAACACCAGGCTGTACGCGTCCGCGCCACGCTGGTCGGCGGTCAGCTCGCCCCACCAGTGCCCGCCCTCGATCCCGGCCGACGGCACGTACCTGAGCTGCACCGACGCGTCGGGACCCGGCTCGGCGGCCAGGCCTGGCCCGGAACCGCAGTACAGCACCTGCTGCCTGGTCCGCTCGGGCGGCAGCGCGGTCTCGCTGCGCCAGTGGCCCGGCAGCTCGGTCAGGTCGGGATCGGGCGGCCGCCAGGTCTGCACGTAGACATTCGCCATCGGCTCGTCGAGCAGGCCGGTGTCGACGCCCTTGAGCCAGTGGTCCCACCAGCGCACCGCGTGCGAGCGCCACTCGACGGCGGGCCCGGGCACCGCGATGTGCGGCCAGGTGTGGTTCCACGGCCCGATCAGCGCCTTGACCGGAACCTGGGCGTGCCGCGCCATCCGGAACACGGAGTCGCGGTAGCCGTCCCACCAGCCCGCGATCAGGAACGCGGGCACCGCGAGCCTGGAGTAGTCGGCCCGCAGCGAGTTGCGCAGCCAGTACGGGCCGTCCTGCTGCTGGCCGAGCCAGGTCGCCATCCACGGCTCGCTGTCGAACCGGCGGGCGAGCGTCTCCTCGTCGAGGGGGTACTCCGGCGCCGGCGGCAGCATGTTGAGCTGGTCGATCATCACCGCGTACTCGTCGAGGTGGAGCAGCCCGTCGATGTAGTGCACGTCGTCGTGGAACATGTCGTCGGAGGCCTCGCACGCGATGATCGCCTTCAGCGCCGGCGGAGGCGGCTGGCGCATCGCGATCTGGATCGAGTTGAAGCCGCCCCAGGAGATACCCCACATGCCGACCGAGCCGGTGCACCAAGGCTGGTCCGCCAGCCAGGCGATGACCACCTCGGCGTCGCGCTGCTCCTGCTCGGTGTACTCGCCCGCGGGCAGCTCGCCCTCGCTGTTGCCGGTTCCCCTGATGTCCACCCGCGCGCCCGCGTAGCCGCGCCTGGTCAGGTACGAGTTGAGCTCGAGGTTGCGGCCGACCGAGTCGTCCTTGCGGTACGGCAGGTACTCCAGCACCACGGGCACGGGCGCGGTGTCGGTATCGGGCGGCAGGTACAGCGTGGCCGCGAGCATGACGCCGTCCGGCATCGGGATCCTGGCCTCGCGGATGACCGTCGCGAAGGTCTCGGGCGCCGCGCCGGTCGCCTGCGCATCGGTCACTGGGCACTCCCCCTGGCGGCTTCCGGCACCGCGATGGCGCTGCGGACGAGCTCGACGAACTGGCGCACCCGCTGCTGGCGCATCTGCGCCGACTGGGTGAAGTAGCCGAACAGCCCGGGGTCGAGCTCCTCGGTCACGATCGCGTCCTGGCAGCGGTCGATCAGCCAGTCGACCAGCGAGACGATCAGCTCGATCTCGATGTCGCGCCTGACCTCGCCGTGATCGACGCCGAACTGGACGAACTCGCGCGTCCCGTACGGGTCGTCGCGCTGCATGTACTTGCTGATCTCGCGCTTGAGCTCCAGGTCGGAGCAGTAGCTGCCGATCAGCACGACCCGGTACGGGATCCAGTCCTCGTGGATCAGGTGCGGCGTGTGCTCGAGCCAGTAGCTGACCGCCGCGAAGAAACCCTGGTCGAGCACGTCGGCCGGGGCGTCGAGATACCTGCTGAACGTGCGCGTGGCGCTCTGGTACGCGGCCAGGAACAGGCCGGCCTTGCTGCCGAAGTAACCGAAGATGGCGCCCTTCGACACGCCGGCGGCGGCCGCGATCGCCTCGGCCCTGGCCCCCTCGTAGCCGTGCTTGGCGAAGTGCTCCATCGCGATGGCGACGATCCTGTCCTGCTTGGCTCGCTGCCGCTCCCCGGCGCGTACGGCCGGGCGCGGGCCGGGCCGGGTCGTCGCGCGAGCCGTTGTCTGACCAGAAGTCATGAAAACCGCCATTGCCCGTTATTGACATTGATCAAGCTAACATTGCATACTCGGCAAAATCCATACTTCTTAACAAACCTCAGGTCAATTATGAGCCAGTTATGAGCATGCCCCGCCGATCGCCGCCCGCCTCAGCCTCCCCGGGCGCACCGCGATGAGCGGGGGGCGGCGCTGGGACGCGATCATCGTCGGGGCGGGGCATAACGGGCTGACCGCGGGAGCGATGCTGGCCAGGGCCGGCCTGGAGACGCTGGTACTCGAACGGCGCGACGTGATCGGCGGAGCCTGCGTGACCGAGGAGATCGCACCCGGCTGCCGCGGCTCGACCACCTCCTACATCGCGAGCATGCTGCGTCCCGAGGTGATCAGGGCGCTCGAGCTGGGCAGGCACGGGCTGCGCATGGTCCCGTGCGAGCCCGCCGTGCAGGTCGCGCTGGAGGGCGGCGACGTGCTCGCGAACTGGGCCGACCCGGCCAGGACGAGGGCGGAGATCGAGCGGTTCTCCGGGCGGGACGCCCGGGCGTTCGACGACGTGACGGCCGAGCTGCGCCAGCTCAGCGCCAGGATCCAGCCCATGCTGACCGAGCTGCCGCCGGATACCAGGGCGGGGTCGCTGCGCGGCGCGGGCGAGCTGATCAGGATCGGCAGGCGGCTGCGCGGCCTGCGCGGCACCGAGATCGAGGGCCTGACCAGGCTGATCTCGTCCAGTCTCGGCGACTACATCGACGGCCGCTTCACCTCGCCGCAGGTCAAGGCCCTGCTGCTGGCGAACAACCTGTACGGCAAGCACGGCGGCCCGTACCAGCCGGGCACCCTGATCGGCCTGGCCTTCCACATGCTCACCGGCGGCGACCAGGACGAGCAGGGCTTCTTCGGCCATGTGATCGGCGGGATGGGCGCGATCAGCGACTCGATCGCGGCGGCGGGGCGCGGCCACGGTATGCGGATCAGGACCGGCGCGGACGTCGCGGTGATCAGGGTGAGCGGCGGCCGGGCCGTCGGCGTCACGCTCGCCGACGGCACCGAGCTGGCCGCTCGGGTCGTGTTGTCCGGCGCCGACCCCAAGCACACCTTTCTCGACCTCGTCGACCAGGCCGAGCTGCCGGCCGACTTCCGCGACGCGATCGCGGCGATCAAGATGGACGGGCCGTGCGCCAAGGTCAACCTGGTCCTCGACGCCGAGCCCGCGGTGCTCGGCATGCCGGCCGCGGCCGGCCCCGGGCAGCGGGCGCTGTTCACCCTGCCGCCGAGCCTGGAGGTCGCCGACCGGTGCTACGACCGGGCCAAGCGCGGCGAGATCGCGGACGCCCGCGAGCTGTTCGTCGACTGCGTGGTCGCGTCCAACGTCGACGACACGCTGGCCCCGGCGGGCAGGCACATCATGACCTGCTTCGTGCAGTACGTGCCGTACCGGCTCGCCGAGGGAGACTGGGATAGCCGGGCCGGCGAGCTCGGCGACAAGGTGATCGCGCGGATCTGCGAGTTCGCGCCGAACGTGGCCGGCGCGGTGGTGGCCAGGCAGGTGCTGACGCCGCTCGACCTGGAGCGGACCTACGGCCTGACCGAGGGCAACATCTTCCACGGCGACATCAGGTTCGACCAGCTTTTCCACATGCGGCCGGTGCCAGGGTGGGCGCGGTACGCCTCGCCGGTGGACGGCCTGTACCTGTGCGGCGCGGGCGCGCATCCCGGCGGCGGCGTGACCGGCGCCCCCGGCTACAACGCGGCCCGGCAGGTGCTGGCCGGGCTGCGCCGCGACCGCCGGCGAGACCGCCGGAGCGCCGGGTGAGCGGCCGGCGTCGGCCGAGCGGCCGGCCGGATAGCGGCCGGCCCAGCGACGTGCTGGTCGTCGGCGCCGGGGTGATCGGCGCCGCGACCGCCTTTCACGCCATGCGGCTGAAGGCCGGCACCGTGACCGTGCTCGACCGGGCATCGGCGGGATCGGGCATGTCGAGCCGGTCGTCGGCCCTGGTGCGGATGCACTACACGTTCCCGCCCGAGGTCGACCTCGCGGTCCGCAGCGACGCGATGTTCCGGGCCTGGACCGAGCTGACCGGGCG
>DASPZH010000356.1:0-1572 GCA_035636335.1 Streptosporangiaceae bacterium | reverse complement strand
CGGCGGCGTGAGCCGCGGCCGTCGCCGTCGTCCGGGTCGTCGTCCGGGTGCGCGAGCCGATGTCCGGGGAAATGCGGCAGCCCCGCTGGCCCCGGCTGAAGCGGCAGCGGGCCGTGACTCGTCCCGAACCCCTGCTGCCTGCCGCCGTCGACCTGGTCGTGGGGGTCGCCTGTTCCATCCGTGCTTGCGGTGTCCCGCCCGGTGTCGCGGGCGGTGCCCGTCTGGCCGGCCGAACGGGGCATCGTAGCCGCCGACCCGGATGAGCGGTCGGTCGCCGTGCCGAACGGCATCCTGATGCCTAGCGGATCCGGCGCCGACTTTGCGTCGTCGGCCGGCGGCAGCGCGGCCGTCACCGCGGGGTCGATGATGACGGCAAGCTGGATGTTGCGGCCGAGCTCACGGGACAGCGCGTTCGTGATCAGGACACGCAGCCGGTTCTCGAGCTGGTCCTTCGCGAACTCGTTCGGGGTCGCGATCAGGGCCGTGTTCTCGACCAGCCCGAGCGGCCTGGTGAGCTGGAGCCAGGCGCGCTGATAGGGCTCGATCTGCATGTCGGCGAGGTCGTTCAGCGACCTGGCCCAGATCTCGGCGAGGTCTGGTTCGCTCACTGGCCCGTCACCTCGCGCCCCCCATCGTGTGTTCAACAGGTTTTTCCACAGCATGTGCAGCGCTGCGTTCCGGCGCGGTGCCGGTGGTATGGCACCGCCGGGCTCGGCCGGTCCACACCTGCCGGCCGAGCTTTCCACAGCCTAGGCGTGGTAAGAGCGGTACGTTCGGGAAACGGCCAGTGTCGTGTGGCAGGCTGGGTGACCGCGCGGGCGGTCTTCCGGGCTCGTCCGCCGGTCTGACCTGGGGCCCGGCAGGCACGCGGGGAGGAGAGCGGACCGGCGCCGGTTTGACCCCGCGGACCCGCTCGCGTAGCGTTCGGTGACCCTGGCCACGGGGTCGGCCAGCGTGCGGCGCGGCAGGCTAGCGGGTGCCCATGGCCCCGCGAGCCGCCATCGCGGCGCATCGCACGCTAATCTTGTCTTGTGGCGGTAGCCGCACGCTCGCGGCTGCCTGAATGCTTAGTCCCGCACCTGGAGTTTCCTGTGAGCAAGCGCACGTTCCAGCCGAATAATCGCCGTCGCGCGAAGACGCACGGTTTCCGGCTGCGCATGCGCACCCGTGCCGGGCGCGCAGTGCTCGCGGCACGACGCCGTAAGGGCCGTGCGCGAGTCAGCGTCTGACGGGCGCTTCGGTCTGCGCGGCGGTGACGTCCGATGTTGCCCGCGGCCGCACGGATGCGCCGCCGCGCCGAGTTCAGCGCTGCGATCAAGGGCGGCAGCAGGGCCGGGCGGTCGCTTCTCGCCGGGCACCTGCTGGTACGGGACGGGGTCGCGGAGCCGCCGAAGATTGGCTTCACGGTGAGCCGCGCGGTGGGTCCCGCGGTCGTGCGGAACAGGGTCAGGCGGCGGCTGCGTCACCTGGCCGCGGGGTATCTCCATTCGCTGCCTGCGGGTAGCCTGCTTGTGTTGCGCGCTAATCCACAGGCCGCGACGGCAAGCCAGGCGGACTTGGCCGCCGAGCTTG
>DASPZH010000355.1:0-5107 GCA_035636335.1 Streptosporangiaceae bacterium | reverse complement strand
AGGCGTTGATGACCCACAGGACGCCGTCCAGTGATGCGTGCAGCCTGACCAGCATGTCGGGTATCGCGATGTTCACGATCGTCAGATCGAGCAGGGTCATGAAGAAACCGAGCGACATGACGATCAGCACGACCCACGGGTTGCCGCGGTATTTAGTCACGATGACCAAACCTCTCCCTGGTCGGAGCCAGTGGGTCCCGGCCCGCCCCTAACTTCGCGTCCGCTCTGTCCGCCCAGCGGCCCGCCGCTCTGTCCGCCCAGCGGCCGGCCGCTCTGTCCGCCCAGCGCCGGCCACGATCTGGCCCGATCAAACCCGATCCGGCCGAATCAGGGCCGAGCCGGTCCGAGCCGGGCGGCCGGACCACGCCTCGGCTGCAGCGATCTCCAGGACGCTGAGTATTCCCTTAGCTGTGACCTCGACCTGGAACTGGCGAAGAACTCCCGATTTAGGTGCTCGCGGGTCGCGCGCCGGACTTCGGGCGCTATCTCCGATGGTAGGCCCAGGCACCGACATCGCCGCTGGCCCCGGTATCTGCTGTGGCACCGGCCGCGGTGCGCCCGCGGGTGTTCCCGGGTCCGCGTTCCGTACCGCTCGATCCCGCACCGCCGCCCCTAGGCCGGTCCCAGCCCAGTTCAGGGCGGCTCGCGACGGCACAGTATGCTCCCGAGCCATGAACCTGAACGGAACGGCAGCAATCGTCTCCGGCGGGGCCAGCGGTCTTGGCGAGGCCACCGTGCGCGACCTGGCCGCCGCGGGCTGCACGGTCGTCGTTGCCGACCTCAACGAGGGTCGCGGCGCCGACCTGGCGAAGTCGGTCGGCGGCGTCTTCGCCAGGACCGACGTCGCCGACGAGCAGTCGGTCGCCGCGGCCGTCGCCGAGGCGGAAGGGCTTGGCGCTCCGCTGCGGGTCGCAGTGAGCTGCGCGGGCATCGGCTGGGCGTCACGCACGGTCGGCCGCGACGGTACGCCGCACGACCTCGGCGCCTACCGGAAGGTCATCGACGTCAACCTGATCGGCACCTTCAACGTGATGCGGATCGCCGCCGCCGCCATCGCCAGGACCGAGCCGGCCGACGCCGACGGCCAGCGCGGAGTGGTCATCAACACCGCGTCGATCGCCGGGATCGAGGGGCAGACCGGCCAGGTCGCCTACTCGGCTTCCAAGGGCGGGATCATCGGGATGACCGTTCCCGCCGCTCGCGACCTGGCCGCCATCGGCGTGCGCGTCAACACCATCTGCCCGGGCATCATCGACACTCCCATCTACGGCACCGGCCCGGGTAGCGATGAGTTCAAGGCGAAGCTCGTTGCGCCCATAGTCTTTCCCAGGAGAATGGGCACGGCCGCGGAGTTCGCGCGGCTTGTCAGGTCGCTGATCGAGAACGACTACATGAACGCCGAGGTCATCAGGTTCGACGGCGGCATCAGGTTCCAGCCCAAGTAGCAGTCGTCCCCGGCTTGGCCGCCGTCTGTAAGATGCAGGGATTCGTCCCGGCGCGCCCGCGAGCCAGCAGCGATGCTCCTGGCTAGCCGACGACTGGCCATGACGATCACGGTTGACTCTGGAGGCGCCGGCATGTCAGACGCGATCCGCACCGAGGTTGCCGACGGCGTCGCGGTCATCACGATCGACCGCCCGCAGGCGCGGAACGCGGTCAACGGCGAGGTCGCCCGCGCGATGGCGGCGGCGATCGAGGAGTTCGACGGCCGCGCCGACATCCGCGTGCTCGTGCTCACCGGCGCCGGCGGCACGTTCAGCGCGGGCATGGACCTCAAGGGGTTCCTGGCCGGCGACGCGCCGGTGGCGGCCGGGCGCGGGTTCGGCGGCATCGTCGAGCAGCCGCCGGCCAAGCCGGTGATCGCGGCCGTCGAGGGCTACGCGCTGGCCGGCGGCTTCGAGCTCGTGCTCGCCTGCGACCTGGTCGTAGCGAGCGAGACGGCGAAGTTCGGACTGCCCGAGGTCAGGCGCGGCCTGGTGGCCGGGGCGGGCGGCCTGCTGCGGCTGCCGAGCCGGATCCCGTACCACGTGGCGATGGAGATCGCGCTGACCGGCGAGCATTTCCCCGCGGCCAGGCTGGCCGAGGTCGGGCTGGTGAATAGGCTTGTCCCGGCGGGCCAGGCGCTGTCCGCGGCGATGGAACTGGCCGGCCGGGTGGCCCTCGGCGCACCGCTGGCCCTGGCCGCGTCTAAGCGAGTGATCGTGGAGTCCGCGGACTGGCCGTCGGGTGAGGCCTTCGCCAGGCAGGCCGAGGTCATCGGCCCGATCTTCAGGTCGAAGGACGCACGGGAAGGCGCGGTCGCGTTCGCCGAGAAGCGGCCGCCACGCTGGCGCGGCCAGTAGCGGCCAGTAGCGGTCGCGCCCAGTTCGAGCCGGCCTGCCAGGGTCGGCGGTCGGCCCCGTATGCCGCGGCCCAGGGAGGCGCGATGACCGAGCAGCGGATCAGCGTCGTCGTGCCGTTCTACAACAACGCCGACCTGCTCGGCGACTGCCTGGCCTCGATCGCGGCGCAGACCTCTCCCGGTCTCCAGGTAGTCATGGTCGACGACGGGTCGGCCGACGGCAGCGCGGCGATCGCGCGCGCCCGGGCCGCCGCCGACCCCAGGTTCCAGCTCCTCAGCGTCCCCAACGGCGGTCCGGGGTCGGCCCGCAACCACGGGGTCGCCGCGGCGACGGGCGAGTTCCTCGCCTTCGTGGACGCCGACGACCTGCTGCCTCCCGACGCCTACGCGACCATGCTCGCCGTCCTCGAGCGCTCGGGGTCCGACTTCGTCTCCGGCGGCGTGATGCGGCTCGCCGCGGACGGTCTCGGCCGGTCCGGGCTGCACGCGCGCGCGATCAAGGTCAGGCGGACCGGGACCCACATCGGCCGGACGTCCGAGCTGTTCTACGACATCTCCGTGTGGAACAAGTTGTTCCGCCGGTCGTTCTGGGACGCGGCGCGGCTCAGCTTCCCCGAGGGCATGCTGTGGGAGGACCTGGTCGCGATGACCAAGGCGCACGTGCTCGCGGCGGCGGTCGACGTGATCACCGACCCGGTGTACCACTGGCGGGACAGGGACAAGGGCGCGCCGTCGATCACCCAGTCGCGCTCCGACTTCGGCAACTTCCGCGACCGGATCACGGCGCTGACCATGATCGACGACTTCCTGCGCGAGCGCGGGACGCCGGCCATGCTCCGCCAGCATCAGCGCAAGGCGCTGGTCAACGACGTGTGGCTGTACGTCGGTGACCTGCCGGGCACGAGCGCGGAGTACCGGCACGCGTTCGCCGAACTGGCCGCCGGATACCTGCGCCAGGTGACCCCCGGCGTGACCGACGGGCTGCCCGCGACCAGGAAACTGGCCTACCACCTGATCGCCGGCGGCCGTGAGGCCGAGCTCGCCGAGTTCGCCGCGTGGCTGGCCGCCCATCCTGGCCGGACGCCGCCGCTGGTGCGGGTTCGCGGGCGGTTCCGCGCCGACCTGCCGTTCCGCGGCGACGCACGGCTCGGCGTTCCCGCGCGGGTGTTCCGTCCGCAGCGGCGCGAGCTCGACCCCTACGTCGGCGTCGACGCGGTCACCTGGCAGCCGCCGGGCGACCGGCCCGGCGCGCTGCGGATCGAGGGCTGGGCGCACGTGCCGTCGGTGGACATCGGCAGGCGGCGGCACACCGCCAAGCTGGTCGTGCTGGTCCCGCGCGGCCGGCGCCGCCCGCCCATCCTGCTGCCGGCCAGGTCGGTGCGCCGCCCGGACGTGACGGTCGCCTCGGCCCAGGACAGGTACAGCTACGACTGGTCCGGCTTCCGCTGCGACATCGGCACCCGGCTCCTGCGGGCCGGCCGGCGCTGGCTGACCGGCACCTGGGACTGTTACCTGCTGGTGCGCGGCCGCTCGGTGTGGCGGCCGGCCAGGCTGCACGTGGCCGGCCCGCCCCCGGCCGACCCCGGTCCGCGCGAGATCGCGCCCGGGCTGCGGCTCGGCGTGGCTTGGACCGGTGGCCGGCTGGAGGTGCGGCTGGACGAGGAGCGCCGGGCGCGGCCCCGCGACGACGCCCCGGCGGTGCGGGCCGAGCAGGCCTGGGATCCCGACGGCAGGCTGACCCTGCGCGGCCGGCTGGAGGCGGCTGAATGCGAGCTCGTGCTGCGGCATCTGGACGGCTGGGACACCCGCACGGCGGCGGTCGAGGTCGCGGCCGGGGGCGGCTTCAGGGCGGCGGTCCCGGTCGCCGCGATGGAGGCCTTCGGCGCCACGCAGCCGCTTCGGGACGGCCGGTGGGACATCACGCTGCGCGGCCCAGACGGTCCGGTCGACGCGGGCGCCTTCGCGGTGGACGGCCGGCCGGTCAGGCTCGGCCCCAAGGTCTACCGGTGCGCGCCGGGCGCGGGCGGCACGGGCGTGCGGCTCGTGGTCGGGCCGGCGCTCGGCGTGACCGAGCGCGGCAGGGTCCGCCGCGGGCTGCTGCGCGAGATCTACTACCGGGTCCAGCGGCTGCTGCCGGTGCGCGACGCGATCCTGTTCAGCAGCTTCCACGGCAAGCAGTGCGGCGACAATCCTCGCGCCATCGCCGACGAACTGCGGGGCCGCGGTGATCGGCGACAAAACATCTGGGCCATCAACGATTGGTCCGTTCCAGTGCCGGCCGAAACGACGGCCGTGCTCATCGGGACTCGCCGCTACTTCTCCGCGCTGGCCAGGTCGAAGTACCTGGTCTACAACGACCACGTGCCGCTTCCCTACCGCAAGCGGCGCGGCCAGCGGCACGTGCAGACCTGGCACGGCACCCCGCTGAAGCGGCTCGGCTACGACATCGGCGAGCCCAAGATGGCCAGCGGGCAACGCTATCTGGACTACATGGCGGGCGACGTCGCCCAGTGGGACCTGCTGCTCTCGCCGAACCCGTTCAGCACCCCGATCATGCGCAGGGCCTTCAGGTTCCACGGCGAGATCGGCGAGACCGGCTATCCGCGCAACGACGCGCTGGTGGCGGCGGCCGGGTCCGGGGCTGGCGGGTCTGGGGCTGGCGCGTGGGCTGGGCGCGGGGCGGCCGCGTCGGTTCACGCGGTCGCGGCGGATCTTGCGGCGGGGGCGGATCTTGCGGCGGGGGCGGACCGCGCGGCCGCGATCAGG
>DASPZH010000354.1:0-4612 GCA_035636335.1 Streptosporangiaceae bacterium | reverse complement strand
CGGGCTGCCGCCCTCGGCCGCGCGGCTGCCGATGACGCCCAAGCAGGTTGCGGCGAGCTATGCGAGGAGGCGGGCCGCCCGCACCGGCCAGTTCGGCCGGAAGAGAGCCTGCTGACCGCCCGCGCCGCCGGGACGCGCGGGTCGCGGGGACGCGCGGGGTCGCGGGGACGCGGGGGTCGCGGGCCGCTAGACGGCGGGCTCGGCTGCCGGGTCGAAGCCCGCGGCGAGCAGCGCAAGCTCGCGTCCCTGCCGGTACTGCAAGGCGGCCGGCGGCAGGTCGGCGCGCCGGCCACTGAGCAGGACGCTGAGCGTGCCGGTCTCGCCGTCGCTGACGAGGTCGGCGGCGCCGCCCGCCCGGACCGCCCGGCGCAGCGCCTGGGCAGCGACGGCGCCGGCCGAGCCGAACAGGGCGGCACCCGGCACGGCGGCGCTGATCTGGTCGGCGGCGAGCTCGTATTCGGTGCAGCCCATGACGACCGCCCCGCAGCCATCCGGGGTTCGGCGCGCGGCGTCCGCGATCGCGGTCTCGATCGCGTCGTGGTCTCCGGCGTCGATCGCGGTCGCCAGTCCCGGGCACGCGACCGGCGTCACGGCGGCCTGGCCCCCGAACTCCTCGATGAGCTTGCGCTGGTACTCGCTCGCCGTCGTGGCGACCGTGGCCCAGATCGCGACCGAGCTGGCCACGGCGGCGGCGGGCTTGATCGCCGGAACCGTGCCGACGACCGGGATCCGCAGCTCGAACTCCGACCTGAGCGCATCGAGCGCGTGCACGCTTCCCGTGTTGCACGCCATCACGATGACGTCGGGCTGGTAGCTCGCCGCGACCCTGGCGATGGCCAGCGAGCGCTCGGCGATGTCCGCCGGCGTCCGCGGTCCCCACGGCATCCCATCCGGGTCCATGGCGATGACCAGATCTGCGTCCGGGCGAAGCCTGTGCAGCTCGCTGGCCGCGGCGAGCAGGCCGATGCCGGAGTTGAGGAGGGCGAACCGCATGCGCTTACTGTAAGAGACGCCGGGCGGAGCGCGGTTAACCGCCGGTAACAACACGGTACGGACACAGCCAAGCGGCCGGCTGGCCGGGCGATGTGCCCGTGTTCAGCCGAGCGCGGGGAGTCCGTCGATGCTCTCGCTGTTGTGCTTCACGCGGTAAGCCGCCAGGTCCTCCGCCGACTTGCGCTCGGACCACCTCGCCAGCAGGTCACGCTCGAAGCTGAGTTCCATGACCGGCACGGCGTAGCCGCACGAGTCCGCGATCCGGTCGATGGCCACGACGATGATCGCGCGCTCGGCGTCGCGGTCGCCGCCGCCCCGCCCGGTCCCGGCGGCCTGGCCGAAATGAGCGGCCAGGCCGGGCCACTCCGGGTCGGCGTGCAGCGCCGCCCGGCCCGTCCCGTAGATCCGCAGCACCTTGGGCGTCGCGTCGAACGAGCAGAACATCAGCGTGATCCGGCCGTTCTGCCGCAGGTGAGCGATGGTTTCCGCACCGCTGCCCGTGAGGTCCAGGTATGCGACCGTCAGCGGGTCGAGCACCGCGAACGTGTCGCGGTAGCCCTTGGGCGAGACATTGACGTGACCGCCCGAGCCGGCCGAGTCGAGGCAGGGCGCCGTCGCCACGAAGAACACGGGCTGACCGGCGATGAACTGCACGAGCCGCTGGTCGAGCTCGGGGTAGACCTGACCCACATCCGCTCCTCATGCCGTCGCTGCCGGGCCCGCGGTGCTTGCTCCATCCTCGCTGCCGCCCCGTCCCGCGCGCACCGCGGGCCGGCTGACCTGCGAGCCAGGCCTGGGGAACGACGCTACCGGACGGTACGATTGTTCCGTTAAGAGTCATTCTGGCCATGGCAGCGCGGATTGCCGCCGTCCGGCCGGGCAGAGATCCGCGGACGGCGCGGGCCGTCGGAAGTGAGTCGGAGGAGGGTCCTGTTGACAAAGGTCGCCGATCACGGGCAGCAGGGCAGTCCCTTCCTCGCCAGCCGGCACGCCGCGGCGGCGCGGCTGCGGCACGCCTACGCCGCGATCCCGCCCGGTACGCCGGTCCGGCTGGCCAAGTCCACGTCTAACCTGTTCAGGTTCCGCGACCAGGGCGATCCAGGGCTGGTGACGCTCGACGTGTCCGCCTTCGGCAGCGTGCTGGCGGTGGACCAGGCGGCGCGGACGGCAGTCGTCGGCGGGATGACGACCTACGAGGACCTCGTCGACGCGACGCTGCCGCACGGCCTGATGCCGCTCGTGGTGCCGCAGCTCAAGACCATCACCCTGGGCGGGGCGGTGTCCGGCCTGGGGATCGAGTCGTCCTCGCTGCGCAACGGCCTGCCGCACGAGTCCGTGCTGGAGATGGAGATCCTGACCGGCGACGGCCGGCTGGTGACGGCGGCCCCCGACTCCGAGGACGCGGCGCTGTACTGGGGCTTTCCGAACTCCTACGGCACGCTCGGCTACGCGCTGTGGCTGACGATCTCGCTTGAGCCGGTCGCGCCGTACGTGCATCTGCGCCACTTCAGGTTCGCCACCCCGGCCGAGGCCATGGCGGCGGTGGCCGAGATCGCCCGCGACGGCAGTTACCGCGGCCACCGCGCCGACTTCGTCGACGGCACCGCGTTCGGCACCGGCGAGCTCTACCTGAGCGTCGGGGCGCACAGCGAGGCGGCGCCGTGGCTCAGCGACTACACCGGCCAGAACATCTACTACCAGTCCATCCGCGGCCCGCACGAGGACTTCCTGACCATCCGCGACTACCTGTGGCGGTGGGACACCGACTGGTTCTGGTGCTCGCGCGCGTTCGGCATGCAGCGGCCCATGATCAGGCGGATGTGGCCGCGCCGCTACCGGCGCTCTGACGTGTACCGCAAGCTGGTGGCGCTCGACCGCAGGCACGGGCTGACCCGCAGGCTCGACGCCCGCCGGGATGCTCCGGCGCAGGAGGCGGTGATCCAGGACGTCGAGATCCCGGTGGATAACAGCGCGGAGTTCTACCAATTCTTTGCCGCTAGTGTCGGCATGAGCCCGGTCTGGCTGTGCCCGCTGCGGCTGCGCGCCGACCGGGCCTGGCCGCTTTACCCGCTGGAACCAGGCCGGGTCTACGTGAACTTCGGCTTCTGGGGCAATGTCGGGCTCCCGCCGGGAGCCGCAGACGGCTACTACAACAGGCAGGTCGAGGACAAGGTGACCGAGCTCGGCGGGCACAAGGGCCTGTACTCGACCTCGTACTACTCCCGCGAGGAGTTCGCCCGGCTGTACAACGGCCGGGCATACGCGGACCTGAAGCGGGAGTACGATCCCGATGGCCGGCTGGCCGGCCTCTACGAGAAATGCGTTGGCGGAAGGTGAGGAAGGAGACCGTGCATGCCGCTAGCTGAGGTATTCGAGCGGGTCGCCGGGGGCGATGCCGACGTGGAGTTCGTGGCCTACGACGGCAGCAGCGCCGGCCGCCCCGGTTCGCCCGGCGTAACGGTCAGTATCCGCAGCCCGGTCGCCGTGTCGTACCTGGCGCAGGCGCCCGGCGCGCTCGGCCTGGCCAGGGCCTTCGTCACCGGGCATCTCGACGTCGACGGCGACATGTACACGGCGCTGGCCAGGCTGGCTGGCGCGCAGCGGATCGGCCTGTCCGCGTCCGAGCGGCTGTCCGTGCTGTCCCAGCTCGGCGGCCCGAAGCTGCTGATCCGCCGGGTCGCGCCGCCGCCGCAGGAGGTCAGGGTCAACCGCCGCTGGCTGTCCGGGCGCAGGCACTCCAGGCCCCGCGACGCCAGCGCGATCTCGCACCACTACGACGTCTCCAACACGTTCTACAAGTGGGTGCTCGGGCCGTCGATGGCCTACACGTGCGCGTGCTACCCGAGCGCCGATGCCACCTTGGAGCAGGCGCAGGAGCACAAGTTCGACCTGGTGGCCAGGAAGATCGGGCTGAAGCCGGGCATGCGGCTGCTCGACGTGGGTTGCGGCTGGGGCGGCATGGTGCTGCACGCGGCGCGCAAGTACCGCGTCCGCGCGCTCGGCGTCACCCTGTCCGAGCAGCAGGCCGTGTGGGCGCAGCGGGCCATCAAGGAGGCGGGCCTTGACGACCTCGCCGAGGTCAGGCACCTGGACTACCGCGAGGTCGGCGAGACCGGGTTCGACGCGGTCAGCTCGATCGGGCTCACCGAGCACGTCGGCAAGGCCCAGCTTCCCGGCTACTTCAGCTTCCTGTACGGCAAGCTCAACCCGGGCGGCCGGCTGCTGAACCACTGCATCACCAGGCCGGACGACCGCGCCCCGGCCCGGGTCACCGACGGGTTCATCTACCGCTACGTGTTCCCTGACGGGGAGCTCGAGGGCCCGGGGCACCTGGTCTCGCAGATGCACGACGCCGGATTCGAGGTCAGGCAGTCGGAGAACCTGCGCGAGCACTACGCGCTCACGCTGGCGGCCTGGTGCGCCAACCTCGACGAGCACTGGGACGAGGCGGTGGCCGAGGTCGGCGAGGCGAAGGCCAGGGTCTGGCGGCTGTACATGGCCGGGTCGCGGCTCGGGTTCGACCGGAACCAGATCCAGCTCCACCAGATCCTGGGCGTCAAGCTCGGCTCCCGCGGCGAGTCCGGCATGCCGCTCCGCCCCGACTGGGAGCCGCCCGCGG
>DASPZH010000353.1:0-5906 GCA_035636335.1 Streptosporangiaceae bacterium | reverse complement strand
CACTCGCGTGGCCGGACGGGCGGCCAGCAGGCCGCGGGTGACCTCGACCCCGGAGACGTCGGGCAGTTGCAGGTCGAGCACGACCACGTCGGGCCTGACCGACGCGGCGATGCGCAGCGCCTGGGCGCCCTCGCCCGTGGCCGCGACGACGTCGAAGCCGGCTTCGCCGAGGTCGCGGCCGACCGAGTCGCGCCACATCGGATGGTCGTCGACCACCATCACGCGTGTCGCCGGCCGACTCGCCATCGCCACGCGATCGCCGTCGGCGCCGCCGGTCACCCACCCACCTCCCCAGCCCACTTCACAGCGATACCCTAAGCCGGCCGCGGGGTCCTGGGCACCCGCAGCCGGACCTCGGTCCCGTCGCCCGGAGCGCTGCTGATGTCGGCCGAACCGCCCAGCTCGCGGATCCGACCGGTGATGGACTGGCTGACTCCGAGCCGGCCCTCCGCCGTCGCCTCGGCCAGCCGCCCGGCCGGGATCCCCGGCCCGTCGTCGCGTATGGTCACGGACACCGTGGCGCCCTCGTCGTCGATCAGCACCCACGCCTTGGCCGAGTCGCCGCAGTGCCGCCGCACGTTGTCGATCGCCGCCCTGACCGCGGCTGCCGTTTCGGTTACCGTCCTTTCATTAAGCAGAACGGGATCGGCGGGGGTAATCACCGATACCTGGGCGGATGCCGCACGGGCGAGGCACGCGTTCAGGTCAAGCTCGCCGGACGGGGGCGACGCGAGGTCGTCGCCGGAGACCAGCACGCGCAGCGCTGCCTCCTGTTGCCCGGCCAGCCGGCCGATCTCGGCGGCCTCACCGCCGGCCTCGGCGCCGCGCCGCTGGACCATCGCGAGCACCTGGAGCACCGAGTCGTGGATCGTGCGGGCCAGCCGCTCCCGCTCCCGGCTGGCCGCCTCGATCTCGGTCGCGCGCTGCAACGCCCGCTCGGCGCGGGTCATCAGGATCGAGACGTAGCCAACCAGCATCGCCGCCATGAGCAGGATGATCGGACCGTCCAGCGCCGTGTTCTGAAACGCGCCGGTCACCCGCTGGTGCCTGAGCAGGACCAGGCATCCGCCGATGACCACGGCGGCGGCCGCTCCCGCCCGGGCTCCGCCGACGACGGCCCAGGCCAGCGCGGGACCGGCCAGCCAGGTCGCGGTGACCGGCATGACGCCGATCTGCATGGCGGGCCGTGTCTGAAGCAGCGCGGTGGACAGCAGCGCGAGAACGGTAACTAGCAGGTCGGCCGCCAGCAGCAGGCGGGTCCGGCCCGCGGGCCAGGAACGCGCGGGGGCGGAGCGCACCGGCCGGGAGTAGCCGAGCGTGCTGACGACCGTCCACGCGGTCATGGCGGCGAGCACGACCCAGGCCCAGGCCCAGTGCGCGTAATAGTTCGGCCTGATCGCCAGCAGGATCGCCGCGTAGCCGAGCGAGGCGAACCGGAAGGCCGCGATCGAGCGCCACAGCGGCGCCTGCAGGCTCACCGCAGGCTCAGCGGGGAGCCGCGGGCGGCGGAGCGGGCCGGTGGGGGAGCCGGAAAGGCATGAAATGAGCGTATCGGCTCGTAGCGGCTACTCATGCCGACCTGAGTAGTCGCGCGGCAGAAGAACCGAGTAGGTGCACCCTTACCGGTGCCGCTGCGCCGCGGCACCCTGGACCGCATGCAGACTCTGCTCCGAGATGAGACGCATTGCCCCGGATGCTGCAGCCACCTCAGGCCGGCCGACCAGTACTGCCTGTGCTGCGGCATCTGGCTGGCCGGGCCGGAGGTCGCGGAGTTGCGCTGGATCGACAGTGAGCTCGGCCGGGTCGATGCCGCCCGTGCGCGGCTGATCGGTCGGCGTGCGGTGCTGCTCGGCATGTTGCCGGCGACGCGCCGTCGGCCAGCGCCCGGCGCCGCCGGCGCGGGCGTGCAGTTCTCGGCGGCGGGCGCGGCGTGCGCGGCGGGTCAGGCGAGCATGCAGTCGGAGGTGTCAGCGCGGGCCGTGGCGGGACAGGACGGCGGGCGGCCGGCGTGGGTCGCGGGCCGGCCGGCCGGGCGGCCGGAGGTGTCGGCTCGGGTCGCGGCCCGGCTGCTGCTCGCGGCGGGTGCGACGCTTGTCGTTATCGCCGTGATCGTGTTCACCGTCGCCGACTGGGCGCGGATCGGGCCGCTCGGACGATGCGGGATCTTGCTGGCCGCAACTGCCCTGGTGCTGGCCGCGCCGCGAGTGCTGGTCCGGCGCGGCCTGAACGCGACCGCCGAGTCGGTCGCCGCGATCGGGCTGGCACTGACGATCGCCGACGCCGAACTGGCGCGGCGGCTGATCGGCTGGCATCCGGCCGACGGCGCGCTGGCCGTCGCGGCCGCGGCTTGCGTGCTCGCCGGGGCCTGGGCCGCCTACGGCGCGGCGACCAGGCTGAACGGCCCCAAGCTCGCCGCGATCGGGCTGGCGCAGCTTCCCTGCCCCCTCGCGGCCGTCGGACTGGTCCGCCTCGGCGGCGGGCCGGCCGCCGCCGTGGCGGGGCCGATAGCGATCGCGCTGGTCCTGAACTCCGTGGCTGGACTGGCTCTCGCGGACTGGGCAGATCGGCGCGGTCACCGGGCCGAGGCGGCGGCGGGCTCGGCCGCCGCCGTGGCGATGTGGCTGTCCGGCGTGCTCACGGCGGCGGCCGTGCTGGCCGCCGGGGCCGAGCGAGACGGCAGGCCGTGGCTGGCAGCGGCCCTGACGGCGGCGGCGCTGGTCGGCATCCTCGGGCCGCGGCGAAGGCTGGCCGCGCTGGCCTGGGCGGCGGCGGTCGTCTCCGGCGCCCTGCTCGCCGTCGGGCTCGCGGTGCCGCTGGCCGGGATCCTGCCGGCGGGCTGGAGGCTCGCCGCCGTGGCCTGCTGCGGCGGCCTGGTCGGCGCCGCCGCGCTTGCGGTGGGACGTTGGATGCCGCGCCGCGGCGAGCCGGCTCCGGGGCGCGGCGTCGGGCCCGCCGAGACGGCGCCGGACCGGTCCGCGGGCCCATCGCCGGCCGAGCGGGCCGATCTCGTGGCCGCTGGCGCGGCGGCCGTGCTGGCGGTCACCGCCGTGCTGTCCGTTCCGGTGGCCATCGCCGGCCTGTTCCCGGCGCGCTGGCCGCTGGCCGCTTGGTCGGGACCGGCACGTTACGGACTCCCGGTCTGGCCGGACGCGCGGGCCGCGGCCGTGGTCCTGGCGCTGACCGCGCTGGCCTGCACGCTGGTGCCGGCGCGGCTGCGGTTCCGCGAGGCGGCCAGGGCCACGGGTCTGGTCGCCGTCGCACTGGCCGGGGCACTGCTCCCGGCCGCCGCGCACCTGAACGGCTGGGCGGCCCTGGGCGCGCGGACCGCGACCGCGCTGGTCCTGTTCGCAGCCGGGGCGATGCTGAGCGACGGCGTGCTCGCCGGCGTGGCCGCGGCGGCCGGCGTCGTGCTGGCGGCGAGCGTGGCGCTGCGGTCGCTGAGCACGCCGGGCATGACGATCGCCGAACTGGCCGTGCTGACGATCGGCTGCTGCGCCGCGGCCGCCCGGGCCAGGCACCTCATGGCCGCCGCCCTGTCCACGGCGGGCGCTCTGGCCGCCGTGACCGGGCTGGCCTGGGCGATACCGCTCGCGAGCGGCTGGCCGGCCAGGTACGCGGCGTTCGCCGCGCTCGGGGTGGCCGTCGCGGCCGTCGGCGCCGCTACCTGGCTGCGCACCAAGCTGCCCGTGCACTCGGTAGTTCTCGATCTCGGCGCCTGCTCGATCGCGCTGCTCAGCGCCGCCCTGACGGCGGGCAAGCAGGAGGAGTTCGCCCTGCTTACCGTCGCAGTGGCGCTGGCCGCGAGCGTCACCGCGTGGCAGCGGACGGGTGCCAGGCGGGCACTGGCGCTGGTCGCGGCGGCCGGTGCCGTGCTCGGTGCGCTCGCGACACAGTCGCGGGCACTGGCGCGGGCGCTGCTGGCACCCGGCAGGATGATCGCGCAGCCCTGGCGGGGGCACATGCTGGCATACATCGGCGACGGCCGCACGCCCGGCCTGGCGTTCGCCGTCGTCATCCTGGCCGTCTGCCTGGCCGCGCTGGCCACCGCCGCCGGTGCGTGGCGCGGCCAGGGGCGCGCCAGCCTGGACGCCGTCGCGCTCGCGCTGCCCGTTGCCGCCGCCCCGGCCGGGGCGGTCGCGGCATCCGGGCCGAACGGCGGGCTCGGTTACTGGCTGACCGTGGCCGGGCTGCTCGCGCTGACCCTGACCCTGACCGCATGGGCGGTGCTCGGGCAGAGCACGGCGCCGGCCGGGGCCGGGTTGGTCGCCGCAGCGCTGACGCTCGCGTGGGCGCTCGCCGCACCGGTCCCCACGCTGGTCGTGCTGGGCTGCCTGACCGTCGCGTACCCGCTGGCCGCGTGGCGGTCGAGGGCGCCGGTGATCGGCGTCGCGGCCGTGTGCCTGGCTGTCCTGGCCGGGGCGGGGCTGGCCGAGTGCTCGGTGCTCGCCGCGCACGGGGCGGCCTGGCAGGCCGGGCTGGCGGTGCTGGGGGTCGCGGCCGCGGCGCAGGTCGCGGCGGCTCGGCTGGCCCGCGAGTCCGGGCCCCACGTCGCCCAGGCCGGGCCGCGCCGCGGCTCTGCCGGGGCGATCCCGTTCGCTCTCGCGGTCGAGTGCGCGGGCTGGCTGGTGACCGTGATCGGCGTCGGGCAGAGCCTGGCGCGGCCGCAGACGGCGGGCCTGGCACTCGCGGTGACCGGCCTGATCTGCCTCGGCGTGGCCGCCCGGCCGGACAGGCGCCCGGCGATCTGGGCGGCGCTGGCCCTGCTCGATGTCGCGTCGTGCTGCTGGCTTGGCGCGGCCGGGGTGCGCGCCGTCGAGCCGTACACCGTTCCTGCCGCCGTGCTCGGCCTGACCTTCGGCTGGACCAGGTGCCGTCGCGAGCCCGCGCCGCGCTCCTGGCTCGCCCTCGGGCCGGGCCTGGCCCTCCTGCTGCTGCCCAGCCTGGTCGCGGCCTGGCCGAGCCCCGACTGGATCAGGCCGACGCTGCTCGGCGTTGCCGCCGTCGGCGTTGCGCTGGCCGGAGCGCGGGCCGGGAAGCAGGCGCCCCTGGTGACCGGCATCGCGGTCGTCGTGCTCGACGCGGGTCGTGCGCTCGAGCCAGTGTTCGGCGTCTGGGTTCATGCCCTGCCGAGCTGGATTCCGATCGCGGTGCTCGGGGCGGTCATGCTGTGGGCCGGAGCTACCTACGAGGCGCGGCTGCGCAACCTGCGCGCGATCGTCGGCTCGTTGGCGGCGATGAGCTGAACCACGGCAGCCGCCCCGGTGTTCCGTTCTAAAGTAATTTCCATTAGCCTGGGCAGTCTGCGCAGGCTGACGTCGTTACTTGTTGCGGCCCGGTCTCGACCTGCATGAATGTTAGCTTCGGGGAATCTGAGCTGGTATAGGACCATAGCAGTGGTTACACATCGAAATCGAAGCCGCGGAATACGCTTCGAATTTCTCAGAATGCGACCACATGACCATATGGGCTGGGTTTTTACGGGATCAAGCGAGTTCGCGGCGCTGGCGGCACCGTTCCTGGCCGAGGGGGCCTCGCTGGGCGAGCGGCTGATGTATGTGGTCGACGACCCCGATCCAGCGGATGTCGCGGGGCTCGCGTCCATCGCCGGTCCCGGCGCGCTTCAGGTCACCAGCATCGCCGGAGTCTACGGTGCCGGGCGGCTCGTCGATCCGCAGGGTCAGCGCACGACGTATGCTGCCGCGGTCGACGATGCCCTCGCGGCCGGGTTCACCGGAGTCAGGGTTGCCGCGGACAACACGTCGCTCGTTGCCGACGAGCGGCGGCTGGCGGCCTGGATCCGGTGGGAGGTGGTGGCCGACCGCCTCCTGTCGGAGCACCAGATCACCGCGATGTGTGCGTTCGACCAGAAGAGGGTGGATGCGGGCCGACTGCGCCACCTGGCGGCG
>DASPZH010000352.1:0-10326 GCA_035636335.1 Streptosporangiaceae bacterium | reverse complement strand
CGATCGTGGAGAACTCCGACGACGCGATCGTGTCCAAGGACCTGGACGGCAAGATCCTGTCCTGGAACGACGCCGCGACCAGGATGTACGGGTTCGCATCGAGCGAGGTTACCGGGCGGCCGATCACGATCGTCATCCCCGAGGATGCCGAGCGGCGGCAGGAGGAACTCAAGATCCGGGCGCGGATCGCACGCGGCGAGCGGATCGAGCACTACGAGACCGAGCGGTGCCGCAAGGACGGCACCCGGTTCGACGTGTCGCTGTCGATCTCGCCGGTGCGCGATGCCTCGGGCCGGATCGTCGCCGCGGCCGGGTTCGCCAGGGACGTGACCGAGCAGCAGCGAACCTTCGAGACCACGCAGCGGCTGGCGGCGATCGTGGAGAACTCCGACGACGCGATCGTGTCCAAGGACCTGGACGGCAAGATCCTGTCCTGGAACGACGCCGCGACCAGGATGTACGGCTATACGCAGGACGAGGCGATGGGCCAGCCCATCGACATCGTCATCCCCGATGACCCGGAGCGGCGCCAGGACGAGCTGCAGATCAGGGCGCGGATCGCGCGCGGCGAGCGGATCGAGCACTACGAGACCATCCGCCGCTGCAAGGACGGCACAGAACTCGAGGTCTCGCTGTCGATCTCGCCCGTGCGCGATGCCTCAGACCGGATCGTGGCCGCGGCCGGGTTCGCCCGTGACATCTCCGAGCGCAGGCTGTTCCAGGCGGCGCAGGACCTGGCCGCGATCGTGGAGAGCTCCGACGACGCGATCGTGTCCATGAGCCTGAACGGCCGGATCCTGTCCTGGAACGACGCCGCCGAGCGGATGTACGGCTACGCGGAGAGCGAGGCGATCGGCCGGCGGATCGAGATCGTGATCCCCGAGGACAAGCGGCAGGAGGACGTCGAGATCCGGGCCAGGATCGCCAGGGGGGAGCGGATCAAGCACTACGAGACGACCCGCTGCCGCAAGGACGGTGCCGAGATAGACGTCTCGCTGTCCATCGCTCCCGTCCGCGACGCGACCGACCGGATCGTGGCGGCCGCGGGCTTCGCCCGTGACATCTCCGAGCAGCGCCGCGCGACCGGCCTGGTCACCGGGTTCGCCGACTTCAGCGCGCACGACTTCAAGACGCCCATGCAGCACATACTCTGGGACAGCCAGTCGGCGCTCGACTCGATCGGCTCTGGCGGTCCCGACCGGGTGCGGGCGCTGCTCGAGCGGATCATCGCCAAGGCGCGGTGGATGCAGAGCCGCACCGAGGGCCTGCAGGTCGCGGCGGGCCTCACGCAGGGCAAGCAAGCGCCGATCGAGAAGGTGTCGTCACAGAAGGCCTTCGACGAGGCACACCGGATGCTGGCCGACGTCGACCAGCTCGTCGAGCGGGCCATGGTCACCAGCGAGCCGCTCCCCAAGGTCGTGTCCAACGAGGTGCTGCTCGGGTTCTTGTTCCAGAACCTGCTGCAGAACGCCTGCAAGTACGGGCGGGTGGGCGTGCCGGTGACGGTGCACATCTCGGCCAGCCGGGTCGATGGCGCCTGGCAGTTCTCGGTCAAGGACAACGGCCGCGGGATCTCGCCCGGCAAGCTCCGCTCGATCTTCGAGCCGTACATCCGCGGCGAGAACGTCGGAGCGGACGAACCCGGATACGGTATCGGATTGCATTTCTGCCGCACAATAGTGGAAAAGTGGCATCGGGGAAGAATATGGGCCGAGTCGGGTCCAGAACCTGGATCGACGTTCAAATTCACAATCCCAGACCAATGGGCAGGAAATGGCTAACGAACTCTCGCGGTCGGTTCTGGTTGTCGAAGACGATCAGATAGATACCGAATACATATCCAAAACGCTCACCGAACTCGACATCCCGTTCGAGGTTGCGGCGCGTTCCTATGAGGCGATCTCGCTGCTGAAGCGGGACGACGCACCCAGCCCCGCCCTGGTGCTGCTGGACTGGAAGATCTCTGGCGGCGGGGCGTCAGTGCTCAGGGCGGTTCGCCAGGACCCGGCCCTGGCCGCCACGCCGGTGGTGATCCTTTCTCGCTCCACGGCTCGCGACGACGTGCGCGCGGCGCTGTCCGGGCATGCGAATGCCTTCGTCGCCAAGGCACCGGAGTTGCGAGACTTCCAGGATCACGTCACCGCGATCTGTGAGTTCTTCCTCAATATCGCGCAACCTCCGCCAATGCCTGATACTGAGTAATGTGCCCTGGCTTCCGCCGGCGCACGACCGTCGGCGGAGGCGTGGGGGCTATGACCACTGTCGCGATTGTGGACGACGACCTGCTGGTCTGCGAGCACATGCAGGAACGGCTTGACCGCAGCGAGGATATGCGGTGCGTCGGCGTCGCTCATGCCCCCGGTGTCGCGCGCGAGCTGGTGAGCAGGACGCGTCCCGACCTCATCGTGCTCGACATCATCCTGGCCGATGTCCGTGACCCGATAGAACTGGCCGAAGACCTGGTCGCCCGCAGCCCGCGATCCCGCATCGTCGTCTGCACGACCTGGTCGGACAACGTCAAGCTCGACCACGAAGTCGAGTTCCGCCAGAAGGTCAGGGCGTCAAACTGCGGGGTCATCAGCTGGGTCAGCAAGGGCCGTGGCATCAACGAGGTCATCGAGGAACTGCGCCGCGCCGCGCGCTGGAACGCTCAGCCGGACGGGCCGAGCCCGCTCGAGCAGGCGCTCGGCGTGTTTTTGAGGACCACGGCAGCCTCGTTCGTCGAGGGCCCGTTCCGCGAGGTTGACGCGGGACTGACGCCGACCGAGGCGCGGATCGCGACCTTCGTCGCCCGCGGCCTCGAGGCGGACATGACCGTCGAAGATGTAGCCAGGGCGACCCGGATGGTCCTGGGAACCATTCGGGGCCATCTGAAGAGCGTCTATGCCAAATGGCAGGTGCACGGCCAGGCGGCGTTCGTGGCCGAGGCCCGCCGCCGGGGACTGCTGAGCGACGAGGACCCGCTCTAGCCCGCGTGCGGCGGATCGGCGGTTACCTGCAGGTCGGCCGTGTCCCGCCAGCTCTCGCGCGCGGGCGCCGACTGCAGGTCGCGGCCGATTCTCCTGATCACGTCGAGGGTGACGAGCTGCGCGTAGCGTTCGCTGCGGGTCACCAGGACGTCCTGCGCCCAGCACGATGCCGCCAGCATGTGCCGTGCGGCCTCGAAGTCCTGGGCGCTGACCCCGGAGCGGCACCAGACGCGCACGCGTTCGCCGAACGGCTCGCAGGTCGTGAGCACGATGAACGGCAGCCGCCCGCTTCTGGTGTGGATCCAGGCCTGCGCGCACCCGCTGCGTATCCGGTGCGGAGTGATGAAGCACCACGCGTGCGCGATCGCGATCCGCCGGCTCTCCGGTATGGCGAAGATGCCGATCGCCAGCACGGCCGCCGCGGCGATCGTCCAGATCGGGCCGATCGCCGACGTCGTCGCGAGCTCGGCGAACGTCATCGCGACCACGCCGCCGATCTCGTACCGCCACCGCCACGCCAGGACCAGCGGGTTTGGCCTGGCGACGGAGCTGAGCGCGTACTCCAGGCTGGCGCGCGCCTGCCTGGTGCCGCGCGTGCGGTGCTCGCTCATCGTCATCGCCCCACCAGCCCGGGCTGCCTGCCGGCGGTCACCCGGCCGTCGCCCGGGCAACGCCGGCACGGCAGGTCGTCGGCGTCCATGGCGTCGCCGCAGTCCGGGCAGCGGCTCAGCCGGTCGAACCTCGGATCGCGGTAGGTCCGGCCTAGCCCGCCCCGCCTGACTTCGATCGTCCATCCGTTGTGCCTGGCGAACGCGTCGTCCTTCGCGAACGCCGCCTCGCTCGCTACGCGGATCCTCCTGGCCAGGTCGCTTGCCAACACTCTGATCGTCATTGATCTCACCGCCTTGTACTGCCTGCCCTGAACCCCCCAGGGCCGGTATCAGTACTGCACCAGAACGGCGTGGGCCGCGCCTACTCGCGGAAGCGATTTACCTGTACCCCCAGATTTGGGGACATCGCGTCCTAGGGGTCCGCGGCCTCTCCGCCATTCTGCTGCTCGGCGAGGAAACGCTCGAACTGCGCGCCGAGCTCGTCCGCGGTCGGCATGTTCTCGGCCTGCCCGGCCAGCAGGTCCTGGCGGCCCGTGTTGAAGGCGTCGTACTGTTCCTCGAGCGACCGCACGACCTCGGTGACCTCCTCCGAGCTCTCCACCTGCCTGGCGATCTCGGCGTCGGTGAGCTGGGCCGCTTCCCGCAGCGCGTCGGCCGGCAGGTTCAGCCCGGTCACCCGCTCGACCGCGGTCAGCAAGGTGATGGCCGCGGCCGGGTAGGACGCGTGGGCCAGGTAGTGCGGCACGTGCACGGCGAACCCGACCGCCGCCTTGCCCGCCTCGCCGAGCCGGAACTCGATCAGCGCCGAGGCGCTGCCCGGCACCTGGAGCCGGTCGACCAGCGGCTGGTAGCCGTCGATCAGGTCGGGCTGGGTGGCATGCCCGGTGACGCCGAGCGGCCTGGTGTGCGGCACCCCCATCGGGATGCCGTGGAAGCTCACCATGAGCCTGACCTTCAGCCTGGCCGACAGCGCGAGCACCGCGGCGGTGAACGCGTCCCAGTCGCGGTCCGGCTCCAGCCCGTTCAGGAGCAGGAACGGCGTTCCCGCCGCGTCGCTGAGCCGGTGCACGGTGATCTCCGGTGCCTCCACGCTCTCCCAGTGATCCTTGGTGAAGATCATGGCCGGCCGGCGGGACCGGTAGTCGATCAGCGAGTCGACGTCGAACCTGGCCACCTCGGAATGGTCGAGCGTGGAGAGCAGGTGCGTGGTGAGCTGCCGCCCGGCGCCCCCGGCGTCGACGAACCCGTCGAGGTAGTAGAGCATGACCAGATCGGAGCCCAGGTCGGCCGCGTCTGGGCTCACCTGGTACAGGTCTGAAGGATCGCGCGGCACGTCGGCAGCCTCCTCAGCCAATGTTTAGTAACAGTCTTACCAACGTTCCGGCGCGGATCGTCCAGCCGGACAGCAAATCTTGGTTGCCGCCGGCCTAGGGGCTGGCCTGCTCGCCCCGCCGCAGGGCGGCCTTGTACTCCTGCCACCTGGCCAGGACCCGGGGCAGTTCGGCGCCGACAAACTCGAAGTACTGGACCGAATCGGCCATTCTGGTGCCCGCCGGCGTGTCCCGGCCGACCAGGTCGATCCCCTCCCTGAGCACCGCGGTCCATCGTGCCATCAGCCGGTCGCGGCCGGTGACGACCTCGTCCCACACGTTGTCGGGCACCCGGTAGTGGTGGCGGCGCGAGCCTGGCTCGCCCTCCCTGCTGGCCATGCCAACCCCGATAAGGTAACGGACGCCACCGGAGACCGCCGCCGGGCTGGCCTGGAGCCGCTCGGACAACTCGGCCGCCGTGAGCTTGCCCGAGTCGGCGGTCAGCAGGGCCGCGAACACGCGCGCGGGCATCCGCGGTATCCCCGCCTCGACCAGCACGGACGCGAACCGCTCGACGAACCGCCCGACGGCCTGCGGGTCGCGATGCCCGGCCCGGTCGCCCGGATCCGGGCCCCGCTCCGGCACCGGCCCGGGGCCGCGCTCTGCAGTCACTCGATACCCCTTGTCCCGTGGACGGAGAGTGCCTGGATTCATTACGTTCATAACTTTCAAAGATTTGTGAATTTAGTGTAGTCTACGAATCATGAGTGACGCAATCGACGTGGCCGGGCTCCGCAAGGCCTACGGCAGGGTCGTCGCGCTGGACGGGCTTGACCTGCGGGTCGCCGGCGGCGAGGTGCACGGGTTCCTGGGGCCGAACGGGGCGGGCAAGACGACGACGATCAGGGTCCTGCTCGGCCTGCTGCGGTCCGACGGCGGGTCGGCGCGGCTGCTCGGCGGGGACCCGTGGACCGACGCGACCGACCTGCACCGCAGGCTCGCCTACGTGCCGGGCGACGTCAGCCTGTGGCCGAACTTCACCGGCGGCGAGGTGATCGACCTGCTCGGGCGGCTGCGCGGCGGCCTGGACACCGGCCGGCGGGCCAGCCTGCTCGAGCGCTTCGAGCTCGACCCGACCGTCAAGGCGCGGGCGTACTCGAAGGGGAACCGGCAGAAGGTCGCGCTGGTCGCCGCGCTCGCCTCCGACGTGGAACTGCTGCTGCTCGACGAGCCGACGGCCGGACTGGACCCGCTGATGGAGGCCGCGTTCCGTGTCTGCGTCGAGGACGAGCGCCGGCGGGGGCGCACGGTCCTGCTCTCCAGCCACATCCTGTCGGAGGTGGAGGCGCTCTGCGACCGGGTCACGATCATCAGGGCAGGCCGCGCGGTGGAGACCGGGACGCTGGCCGACCTGCGCCACCTGACCAGGACCTCGGTCTCGGCCGAGCTGGCCGGGCCGCCCGAGGGGCTCAAGGCGCTGCCCGGCGTGCACAACCTGGAGGTCGAGGGCAACCGGGTCCGCTGCGAGGTCGACGCCGGCCATCTCGACGGCCTGCTCAGGTTGCTCAGTTCGGCCGGCGTCCGCAGCCTGGTCAGCCAGCCGCCGACGCTGGAGCAGCTCTTCCTGCGCCACTACGCGCGCGACGCGCATGCCGACACGGAGCGGGACGGGGTGCCGGCGTGAAGACCCTGACCGGCACCGGCGCGCTGACCAGGCTGGGCCTGCGCCGTGACCGGGCCATGCTGATCATCTGGGTCTACGCGCTGACCGCGTTCGTCGCGTCCACCGTCTACGGCATCGGGAAGCTGTACCCGACGGCCGCGGGGCGGGTCGGGTTCGCGGTGACCGTCGGCCACAACCCCACGCTGCTGGCGCTGTACGGACCGCTGTTCGGCAACTCGCTCGGGTCGCTGACGGCGTGGCGGGACGCCGCGTTCGCGGGCGTGGGGACCGGGCTGATGAGCATCTTCCTCGTGGTCAGGCACACCCGGGCCGACGAGGAGACCGGCCGGGCCGAGCTGGTCGGCTCCGGGGTGGTCGGGCGGCACGCCGCGCTGGTCTCCGCGCTGCTCGTCGCGTGCGTCGCGAACGTCGCGGTCGCGACCCTGGTCGCCGTCGCGGCCATCGCGCTCGGGCTGCCGGCGGCCGGGACGATCGCGATGGCGGCGACGTTCGCCGGCTGCGGGCTGGCGTTCGCCGGGGTCGCCGCGATCACCGCCCAGCTCGCGCAGACCGGCCGGTCGGCGCGCGGCCTGGCGATCGGCGTGCTCGGGGTGACCTTCTTGTTCCGCGCGGTCGGTGACTCGGCGGGCCCGGGCGGGCCGCGCTGGCTAAGCTGGCTGTCCCCGCTCGGCTGGAACGAGCTGAACCGCGCGTTCGGCTCGACCCGGTGGTGGGTGCTGGCGCTCCCGCTGGCGACCGCGGTCGCGGCGGCGACCGCCGCCGCGCTGATTGCCGTGCGCCGCGACTACGACGCCGGGCTCCTGCCGCAGCGGCCGGGACCGGCCGGCGGAGCGCCGGGGCTGCGCAGTCCGCTGGCCCTGGCATGGAAGCTGCAGCGGGCGTCGCTGATCGCCTGGGTGTCCGGTGCACTGGTGTACGGCGTCGTGATCGGGTCGGCGGCCAAGGGAATCGGCGGCCTGCTCAGCAGCAGCAGCGTCAGGGGTATCGTCGTCAACCTCGGCGGGCGGGCGGCGCTCAGCAACGCCTTTCTGGCGGCAATCCTGAGCTTCGCCGGGCTGATCGCCGCCGGGTACGCGGTCTCGGCCATCCTGCGGCTGCACACCGAGGAGAGCGAGCAGCGGGCCGACGTGGTCCTCGCGACCGGCGCGGGACGGATCGCCTGGGGGCTCAGCCACCTGCTGATCGCGGCGGCCGGCACGGTCGTGATCCTGGTCGCGGCCGGCGCGGGCGCCGGCGTCGGGTACGTGTACCGCAGCGGGGGAGGCGGCGCCGAGATCGCCAGGCTCGCCGGCGCGGGCCTGGCCCAGGCGCCCGCCGCGCTGGTGATCGGCGGGCTCGCCGCGGCGCTGTTCGGCCTGGCCCCGCGGGCCAGCGTGGCCGGAAGCTGGTCCGCGCTCGGCGTTGCCGTCCTGATGCTGCTACTCGGCGCGACGCTCCAGCTCTCGCACTGGGTGCTCGACATCTCGCCGTTCCAGCACCTGCCGAAGCTGCCGGGCGGCACGGTCAGCGCCGCCCCGCTGGCGTGGCTCAGCGTGCTCGCGCTCGCGCTCGGCGCGGCCGGGCTGGCCGGCCTAAGCCGCCGCGACATCGGCTAGCGAGGTACAGCCGGCCAGGCCGGGCAAAAGTCGTGAAAGGTATAATGAGCTAGTGGGTGCTGGCGAGCTCGGTCGCTCCCGGCGGATGCTCGTGCTCGCGATCTGCTGCATGAGCCTGTTCATCGTCGGGCTGGACGTCACCGTCGTGAATGTCGCGCTGCCGTCGATCGAGCACGAGTTCCACGCCACGGTCTCCGGGCTGCAGTGGGTGATCGCCTCGTACTCGCTGGTCATCGCGAGCCTGCTGATGCTGGCGGGCTCGACCGCCGACCGGGTCGGCCGCCGCCGAACCTTCCAGGTCGGGCTCGCGCTTTTCACGCTCGGGTCGCTGCTGTGCAGCCTCGCGCCCAGCCTCGCCGCGCTGGTCGCGTTCCGGATGGTGCAGGCGGTCGGCGGCTCGATGCTGAACCCGGTGGCCATGTCGATGATCACGAACACCTTCACCGAGCGGGCCGAGCGCGCCAGGGCCATCGGGATCTGGGGCGGGGTCGTCGGCCTGAGCATGGCGCTCGGCCCGGTCGTCGGCGGGCTGCTGGTCAGCTCGATCGGCTGGCGCAGCATCTTCTGGGTCAACATCCCGGTGGGGATCACCGCGATCATCCTGACGGCCCTGTTCGTGCCCGAGTCGAAGGCGCCGCGGGCGCGCCGGTTCGACCCGGTCGGCCAGGCGCTCGTGATGATCACCCTGGCGACCCTGGTCTACGGGATCATCGAGGGCCCGGTCAGGGGCTGGACGGCGCCGGAGATCATCGGCTGCTTCGCGGCCGCGGCGGTCGCCGGGGCCGGGTTCGCCGCCTACGAGGGACGCGCTCGCGAACCGCTGCTCGATGTCAGGTTCTTCCGCAGCGCGCCGTTCTCCGGCGCGACGATGATCGCGGTGTCGGCGTTCGCCGCGCTCGGCGGGTTCCTGCTGCTGTCCACGATCTACCTCCAGGACGTCCGCGGCCTGTCCGCCCTGCACGCGGGGTTGTACATGCTCCCGATGGCGGCGATGACGGCGATCTGCAGCCCGCTGTCCGGCCGGATCGTCGGATCGCGCGGGCCGAGGCTGCCGCTGATCGGCGCCGGGATCGCGATCACGGTCAGCGCGATCACGCTGACCAGGCTCACCGCCGGCACCTCCCCGGCCAGCCTGGTCGTCAGCTACCTGCTCTTCGGTCTCGGATTCGGGCTGGTCAACGCGCCGATCACGAACACGGCGATGTCCGGGATGCCGAGGACGCAGGCGGGCGTCGCCGCCGCGGTCGCCTCGACCAGCAGGCAGGTCGGCTCCTCGCTCGGCGTGGCCGTGATCGGCTCCGTGGTGGTCTCGGCGATGGCGGGCCCGATCAAGACGGGCTTCGTCCCGGCCAGCCACGTCGGCTGGTGGCTGCTCGCCGGGTGCGGCATCGCGGTGCTGACCATCGGCCTGCTCACGACCGGCGCGTGGGCCAGGCACACCGCGGACCTGGTCGCGGCGGACTTCCGGCCGGGCGAGCCAGGAACGGGCGCGGAGTTCGAGCCCGCCGCGTGAGACCAGGCAATGGCCCGCACCGCGCGGGTGGTTGGCGTTGAAGGCAAGGCGGGTGGTCAACCCGGCGCGTCGGCGGCGGGAATCGTTCATCCTGCGAAGAACGTTGTCTGTCCGTAACATGGCAGCCATGGGTAGCCATCGGGCTCTACGGTCAGAAGTCCGGCCCGCCCGCGCGGACGCGGCTGGCCGCGGCGCCCCGGGCGCCGGCGACCGCCCGTTCGCCGCCGAGCGCGAGCGCCGTCCGGCCCCGGCCCGCGCCCGGACAGGCCGTCCCCCCGTGCGTCGCGGCAAGCTTGTCGTACTCGGCACCGGCGTCGTGCTTGCCGTTGCCGCCGTCATCGCGCTCGCCGCGAGCGCCGCGGCCCGCCATGCGGCCCCCGACCCGCGCGTGACGGCGGCCGGGACGACCGCTCGCGGTGTCTCGGGAGCCGCCGGCGGCGCCGGGACCGCGGCCGGGCGGATGGCGGCGGTCTCGCCCGCGATCGGGCTGCGTCCCGGTGCCCTCTCGCCGAGCGCGGCCGGGCTCGCCGCGGCCCAGGCCGTGCTGCCGAAGCTGACCGTGGCCCAGCTTGCCGGCCAGCGCGTGATCTACAGCTACACCGGCCTCAACCCGCCGGCCGGCCTGCTCAAGCTGATCAGGCACG
>DASPZH010000351.1:0-6106 GCA_035636335.1 Streptosporangiaceae bacterium | reverse complement strand
CGCCGCGACCGCTGAACGGGTCAGCACGCGCGCCGTCGCGAGCACGGCGCCGGGTTTAGCGGTCGGCGGCGCAGACTGGCTCGGGACGGGGCTGAGCTAGCGGCCGGGACTGAGCCGGCGGCTGGGACTGAGCTTGCGGCTGGGACTGCGGGCGTTCGTGTGACCAGGCGCGCGCCGTCGCGAGCGCGCCGCCGCAGGCGGCGAGCGCGGCGAGCGCCAGGCAGGTGAGGAACTCCGCGTGCGCCGACAGGCCGCGGAACGCCCCGGCCGCGGCGGCCGGGAGCGGACCCGTGGTTCAGCCCGGATGGATCCCCGGATCCATCCGATTACCCCGGATGAATCCCCGGATCCATCCGGCTCTTCGATGCGGCCGCGCTGTGCTCGGTCAACCCCATGTCCGCCGCGACCGCTGAACGGGTCAGCACGCGCGCCGTCGCGAGCACGGCGCCGGGTTTAGCGGTCGGCGGCGCAGACTGGCTCGGGACGGGGCTGAGCCAGCGGCTGGGACTGAGCTCGCGGCTGGGACTGAGCTTGCGGACGGGACTGTGAGCGCTCGTGCGACCAGGCGCGCGCCGTCGCGAGCGCGCCGCCGCAGGCGGCGAGCGCGGCGAGCGCCAGGCAGGTGAGGAACTCCGCGTGCGCCGACAGGCCCCGGAACGCCCCGGCCGCGTCGGCCGGGAGCGGGCCGGTGAGGTTCAAGTAGATCGCGCCGAAGGACGCCACCCCGATCACGAGCGCGAGCTGGTTGACGGTCACGACCACGCCGGTCGCGTCGGCGGCGTCGCTCACCGGGACCTTCATCAGCACGCCGGTCATCAGCGGGCTGAACGCGAACGCGTTGCTGGCGCCGATCAGAGCCAGCGCGAGGAACGGCCAGGCACCGCCGGAGCCGCCGCCGCGGAGCACCAGGGCGAGCAGCACCAGCCCGGCTGACATTCCCGCGAATCCGCCGATCGGCAGCCACGGCTTGATCCTGGCGGGCAGCCGCTGCCAGTTCAGGCTGACTACCGCGAAGGCGGCCGCCGACGGCGCGAACGTCAGCCCGGCCCGCAGCGGCGACTCGCCCAGGCCGCCCTGGAAGTGCAGCGCGAGCGCGAAGAACATCCCGCCGAACACGGTCATGACGGCGAACAGGGCCGCGATCCCACTGCGTACTCCGGCCAGCCCGAGCATCCTGCCGTGCACCAGCGGGGAGCCGCCGCGGGCCGCCAGCCTGCGCTCGACCAGAGCGAACCCGCCGAACAGGCCGACGCTGCCGACCAGCAGCAGCCAGCCCCAGGCCGGCCAGTGCTCGGGCTGGCCGAGCACGAGCGGGATCACCACGGCCAGCACGGCCGGAGTGAGCAGCGCCAGCCCGGCGATGTCCAGGCCGCGGCCGGCCTCGCCGCGGCCCGCCGGGAGCAGCCGCCAGCCGGCCAGCATCAGCACGGCGCCGATCGGGACGTTGACCAGGAATACCGGCCGCCAGGTCGCGCCGAACAGGTTCGCGCTGACCAGCACGCCGCCCGCGACCTGACCGACGACGATTCCGACCGCCAGCACCGCCGAGTAGGCGCTCATCGCCCTGGCCCGGCTCTGGCCGGCGAACGTGCGCTGGATAAGGCTCAGCACCTGCGGGATCATCGCTGCCGCGCCGGCGCCCTGGACCAGGCGCAGCGCGACGAGCTGGGCGGTCGAGCCGGCCAGCCCGCATCCGAGCGAGGCGAGCGAGAAGACGGCCAGCCCGGCCAGGAACATCCGCCGGTGCCCGAGCAGGTCTCCGATCCGCGCGCCGCTGACCAGCAGCACCGCGTAGGTGATCGTGTAGCCGGCGATGACGAGCTGCAGGCCGGCGCCGGACGCGTGCAGCCCGGCATGAATCGAGGGTGCCGCGACGTTGACCACCGAGGCGTCAAGCACGGCCATGAACTGGCCGGCCAGCACGATGGCCAGGACAGCCGCCGGCCGCACCGCTCGGGCGCGCGAAGCGCGCCGGCGGACAGGTCGCGGCCGGTCGCGGCCGGCCGGGCGCGGGCCCGCGGCCGGCGGGAGCGAGGGCGCGGTGGCATGAACGGGGGTCTGCGTCATGTCACCTAGCCTGCGCGCTCGGCTAACCTGTTACCAAGAGCCTGCTTATCCTGGTACTAGCGCTACCTGGCAAGCCCGGCCGAACCAGGCGAGGATGGGGTCATGACGACGAGCACGCCGAGCGCGAGCTGCACCCGCAGGGCCGAACTCGGGTCATTCCTGCGCAGCCGGAGGGAACGGATCACCCCGGAGGACGTCGGCCTCCCGCCGGGCAGCAGGCGGCGCACCGCGGGCCTGCGCCGCGAGGAGGTCGCGATGCTGGCCGGCGTCGGCGTGACCTGGTACACCTGGCTGGAACAGGGCCGTCCGATCAATGCGAGCACCCAGGTGCTCGACGCGGTCGCTCGCACGCTCATGCTCGACCAGCCGGAACGCGAGCACCTGTACCGGCTCGCCGACGTGCCCGAGGCGGCGGCCGCGGCCGAGGCGGCGGCCCAGATCGCCCAGGTCGCACCCGAGTTGCAGCGGATACTCGACGGGCTGACCACGCTGCCCGCCAGCATCATGAACGAGCGCTTCGACGTGCTGGCCTGGAACCGCGCCTACGCCGCGCTCTTCCCCGGCGTGGTCAGCCAGCCGGTCTGCGAGCGGAACACGCTCTGGCTGTCGTTTACCTACTCGCCGTGCTGCCATCCCTACCTGAACCGCGACGAGCAGCTTGCCACGCTCGTGGCCCAGCTCCGCGGCGCCTACGGGCGCCACGTCGGCGAGCCGGCCTGGACCAAGTTCGTCCGCAGGCTCCAGGCCGCCAGCGGAGACTTCACCCGGCTGTGGGCGCAGCACGAGGTCGCCAGCCCGGCCAGCTACCTCAAGGTCTTCCGGCACCCGGCTCATGACCGGCTGTTCATGACGACGACCTCGTTCGGCATCCACGCCGCTCCCGGCACCCGCATGGTGGTCTACACCCCCGCGGACGAGGCGACCGGCGCGGCCCTGGCCAGCCTGATCGCGGGCCAGGGCGCCGATGCCCGCTACCCCTGCTGGCCCGAGCACCGCAGGCAGCGCGAGACCGCGACGCTCGCGGGAGCGGCCACCGGGGTCGCGACAGCGTAGCCCGAGGCCCGCCGGCGGGGAGACCTGGCCTACCCTGTGCGGCATGGCCACCGACGCCACCGAACCCACCGCTGCCGCGCAACACGAGCCGATCGACATCCACACCACCGCGGGCAAGCTCGCCGACCTGGAGAAACGACGGCACGAGGCGATTCACGCCGGGTCGGCCCGCGCGGTCGAGCGGCAGCACGCCAAGGGCAAGATGACCGCGCGGGAACGGATCGACTACCTGCTCGACCCCGGCTCGTTCACCGAGCTCGACGAGCTCGCCAGGCACCGGGCGCACGACTTCGGCATCGCGCACTCCAGGCCGTACGGCGACGGGGTCGTGACCGGGTTCGGCACCATCGACGGCCGGCCGGTGTGCGTGTTCAGCCAGGACTTCACGGTGTTCGGCGGCTCGCTCGGCGAGGTGTTCGGCGAGAAGATCGTCAAGGTCATGGACCACGCACTGAAGGTCGGCTGCCCGGTCATCGGCATCAACGACAGCGGCGGCGCCAGGATCCAGGAGGGCGTGGTCGCGCTCGGCCTGTACGCCGAGATCTTCTGCCGCAACGTCATGGCCTCCGGGGTGATCCCGCAGATCTCGCTGATCATGGGACCCTGCGCGGGCGGGGCGGTCTACTCCCCCGCGATCACCGACTTCACCTTGATGGTGGACAAGATCTCGCACATGTTCATCACCGGGCCTGATGTGATCAAGACCGTGACCGGCGAGGAGGTCAGTTTCGAGGACCTCGGCGGCGCACACGCGCACAACGCCAAGTCCGGCGTCGCCCACTACCGGGCCGCCGACGAGCGGGACTGCCTGGACTTCGCCCGCGAGCTGCTGTCCTACCTGCCGTCGAACAACCTCGATGAGCCGCCGACCGTCCCGTCCGGCCTCGACGCCGAGGCGGTCTGCGAGCTGACCGAGTCCGACATCGAACTCGACACGGCCATCCCCGCCTCGGCGAACCAGCCATACGACATGCACCGGGTGATCGAGCACATACTCGACGACGGCGAGTTCTGCGAGGTCCACGCCGACTTCGCCAAGAACATCGTCTGCGGCTTCGGCCGGGTCGAGGGCACGTCGGTCGGCGTCGTGGCCAACCAGCCGATCCACTTCGCCGGCTGCCTGGACATCAACGCCTCGGAGAAGGCCGCCAGGTTCGTCCGCACCTGCGACGCGTTCGGCATCGGCGTGCTGACGTTCGTCGACGTCCCCGGCTTCCTGCCGGGCACCGACCAGGAGTGGGGCGGGATCATCAGGCGCGGCGCGAAGCTCATCTACGCCTACGCCGAGGCGACGGTACCCAAGATCACGATCATCACGCGGAAGGCCTACGGCGGCGCCTACGACGTCATGGGCTCCAAGCACCTCGGCGGAGACATCAACCTGGCCTGGCCGACGGCCCAGATCGCGGTGATGGGCGCGCAGGGCGCGGTGAACATCCTGTACCGGCGGGAACTGGCCGGCGCGGCCACCGCGGACGAGCAGGCCGTGATCAGGGCCGACCGGGCGACCGAGTACGAGGACACGCTGGCCAACCCGTACATCGCGGCCGAACGCGGTTACGTCGACGCCGTGATCCGCCCCGCCGAGACCCGCCCGGCGGTCATCAGGGCCCTGCGCGCCCTGCGCACCAAGCGCCAGACCCTCCCGCCGAAGAAACACGGCAACATCCCGCTCTAGCTGGCGCCGCAGCTCGCGTCGAAGCCGGCGCCGAAGCTCGCGCCGCAGCCGGCGCCGACCCGCGTGCCGAGCGCACCGCGGGCACTCGCCGCGGCTCTCGCGGACGGCGACGTGCCCACGCAGGTCCGCGTCAGGGCGGAAATCGGGGCAGTGCCGGGACGATTGGTCCTCGGGCCGCGACACCCTGCGGCATTGCCGACTAGAGTCGAAGGGACATGACTGACTCCGAAGCCGCGCTCCCGCTGCTGTCCCGGTACGCGATCATGGTGGACGTCGGGTATATCTACGCGTCCGCCGGCGAGCTGCTGTTCAGCGCCTCCTCGCGGCGCGAGTACCGCGTCGACGCCGACCGGCTGATCGCCGCGCTGATCAAGCAGGCCGACGACCAGGTGCGCGGCCAGCTACTGCGGGTGTACTGGTACGACGCCGCCAGGGACCGGGTTCCGACCTTCGACCAGCGCGTCATCGCCCAGATGCCGCTGGTCAAGCTGCGCCTGGGCAACCTGAACGCGCGCGGCCAGCAGAAGGGCGTCGACGCCCAGATCAGGGCCGACATGGAGGCGCTGGCCAGGCACCGGGCGATCACCGACGCGATCCTGGTGGCCGGCGACGAGGACATGGTGCCCGCGGTCGAGGCCGCCCAGGCGTTCGGCGTCCGGGTGCACCTGTGGGGCGTCGAGCCGCCCTACGGCACCAACCAGGCCGAGCGGCTGGTCTGGGAGTCGGACACGGTCGAGGTGCTGGAGCGCGCGCGCATCGAGCCGTACTTCGCGCCGCAGCCGACCGCCGACACCGCGCACGCGGGCGCGCACGGGCACGCCAGGTCCGACCACTCTCCCGCGACGTCAGGGATCAGCGTCGGGCAGATCACCGCGCCGTCGCCGGCACAGCTCTTCGGTGACAAGAACCCGTTCCGCTCGCACGCCAAGCAGAACTCGACGGGTCACGTCAACGCCCACCTGGCCACGGCCAGGCTCGGCCCGTCCCGCGAGCGGGTCGAGGAGGCGGGCGAGCACGTCGCCCAGAAATGGATACTGACCCGCGGCGAGGACAACATCCGCGACCTGCTGCCCGGGCCGATCCTGCCCCCGGTGATCGACAAGGAACTGCTGGTGGATGCCGAGAAGGAGCTCGGGCTCTCGCTGCGCTCGTACCAGGAGGCGCGGGAGTGGCTGCGCGACGCGTTCTGGGCCCGGGTGCACAGGCAGTTCGGCGTCGGCGTCGGCAAGTCGAGGAACTGACGCCGCCGGCGGCTCAGGAAACCCGCACCCGATATGCCTAACGAATCGTCCGGCGCCGGTCCCGCCG
>DASPZH010000350.1:0-4539 GCA_035636335.1 Streptosporangiaceae bacterium | reverse complement strand
CAGGGCAACGTCAATGTCACATCGCCGTGGTTCCCCGGGCGCGAGCGGGGCCCTGGGGAAGGCTGGCCGCGCGCCCGGCGGCGCCGCGCTGCCCTCACCTGTCCCACTGATCTACAGGACACACCCTAATCCTGCACCCGGCGCCGGAGTTCGGCCCAGACCTCGGCAACGCGGCGATCCAGGTCGGCCAGCGAGCCGGAGTTGTCGATCACGACGTCGGCGACGGCCAGCCGCTGCTCCCGGCTGGCCTGGGCCGCCATCCGGGCCCGGGCCTGATCGGGCGCCATGCCGCGCAGGCTGACCAGCCGCTCGACCTGAAGCGCGGGCGGCACGTCCACCACGATCACCACGTCGAAGCCGTCCCGGCCGCGGCTCTCGGCCAGCAGCGGCACGTCGTGCACGATGACGGGCCCCGGCGGCCCGGCGGCCTGCACCGCGGCGCGCTCGGCCGCTCGCATCCACTCGCGGACCAGCGGGTGCACGATCTCGTTCAGCTTCGCGCGCAGTCCCGGATCGCCGAACACGATCTCGCCCAGCCGCTCTCGGTTCAGCGAGCCGTTCGGGCCGAGCACTCTCTCGCCGAAGGCCGCGGCGATCCGCGCCAGCCCGGGCGAGCCGGGAACGACCACCTCCCTGGCGGCCACGTCCGCGTCGATGAGCACAGCGCCGTGCTCCGCCAGCCGCCGGGACACCTCGCTCTTGCCCGACCCGATGCCTCCGGTGAGCCCGACTCGCAGCACCGCCACCCGCCTTCCGTTAGGGGCACCGGTCTCGCAGCATACTGGCGCTAATTACCGGCGCTACCCGAGTTCGGCTTCCCAGTCCCGGTCCTGCAGCGTGTCGCGGAGGAAGGCGAGGAAGCGGGACGCGGTGACGCCGTCGAACGCCCGGTGGTCGTAGCTGAACCCGAGGATCGTCATGTAGTGGACCGCGACCGCGTCGCCGACCGCCGTGGGGCGGCGGGACACCATGTTGGCCGACAGGATCGCGGAGTTCGGCTGGTTGATGATGGGCGCCGATGCGTAGCCGCCGAACGGCCCCGGGTTCGTGATCGTGAACGTGGACCCGGCCAGGTCGTCGGGGGTGAACGTGGCGGCGTCGGCCGCCTCTCCCAAGGCCAGGATCGCCCGGGCGAGCCCGCGCACGTTGAGGCCGTCGGCGTCCCTGATCACGGGGACCACCAGGCCCTGCTCGCTGAGGTCGACCGCGATCCCGAGGTTGACGTAGTGATGCAGGACGCGGGTCCTGGCCTGCATGTCGATCGAGGAGTTGACGACCGGGAACGCGCGCAGGGCGTCGCAGGCGGCGCGGGCGATGAAGGCGAGGTAGGTGAGCGAGGTCCGCTCCTCGCGCCGGAACTGCTCCTTGTGCCGGCGGCGCACCTCCTCGATCGCCTGCATGTCCACTTCGACGGACGTCCAGACGTGCGGCGCGATCCGCAGCGACTCGACCATGCGCTCGCCGATGGCCAGGCGCATGCGCGAGAGCGGCTGGGCCTCGTCCCGGGGCCCAAGCCTCACGGCCGGGGCCGAAGGTGCCGAGGTCGCCGGCGGGGCCGATGATGTGGCCGACGGGGCCGATGATGTGGCCGGCGGGGCCGATGATGTGGCCGACGGGGTCACGCTGGCCCGGGCGATGGCGGCCTCGACATCCTCGCGCATGATCCGCCCGGTGACGCCCGATCCCTGCACGGTGGCGAGGTCGATGCCATGCCGGGCGGCCAGCTGCCTGACGATGGGCGACAGCAGCGCCCGCGCGGCCGGGCCGCCGGATTCCCCGGGCACGCCGATGCGGGCGAGCGCCGCGCCGACCTCGACGGTCTCCCCCTCCGGCACCATGATCTCGAGCAGGACTCCGCTGTAGGGGCTCGGAATCTCGGAGTCGACCTTGTCGGTGGCCACCTCGAGCAGCGGCTCGTCGAAGTCCACCGTGTCGCCGGCGGCCTTCAGCCACCTCGTCACCGTGCCGGTGGTGACGCTCTCGCCGAGTTTCGGCATCTTGAAGACGTCGGCCATGGCGCTCTGGAGCGGGCGGCTCACGTCGTCGCCACCCGCCGCAGCGTGCTGATGATCTCGGGCAGCTGCGGCACGGCCGCGTCTTCGAGAAGCGGACTCGTCGGGATCGGCGTGTTCTTCCCGGCGATGCGGACAACCGGCCCGTCCAGCCGCCAGAAGCACTCCTCCTGGACGGTCGCCGCGATCTCGGCGCCGTAGCCCAGGCGGCGGGCGTCCTCGTGCAGGACCACGGCGCGCGAGGTCTTGTTCACCGAGGCGGCGATCGTCGCGACGTCGAGCGGGACGAGCGTGCGAAGGTCGACGACCTCGACGGAAATGCCCTCCCCGGCGAGCTGCTCAGCGGCCTCCAGCCCCTGGTGGACGCCGACCGAATAGGTCAGCAGGCTGACCCGCCTACCTTCGCGGACGACGTTCGCCGACCCGATCGGCACCGGGTCGAGGGACAGCGGCCCGGGCACTTCGATCCGCCGGTAGAGGTACTTGCTCTCCAGGTAGAGCACGGGGTTGTTGTCCCGGATGGCGCTGATCATCAGCCCGGCGGCGTCCTGCGGCGTGGCCGGGGCGACGATCTTCAGGCCGGGGACGTGCGCGAAGTAGGCCTCGACACTCTGCGAGTGCGTGGGCCCCGCGCGCAGCCGGGCGCCGAACGGGGCGCGGAACGTCACCGGGATGGGATTGCCGGTGCGGTAGTGGTGCCGGGAGCAGTTGTTGATGATCTGGTCGAACGCGCACGAGATGAAGTCGGCGAACTGGAACTCCACCACCGGCCGCAGTCCCATCAGCGCCGCGCCGCAGGCCAGCCCGGTGAAACCGGACTCGGCGATGGGGCTGTCCACGACCCGGCGCGGGCCGAACCGGTCCAGGAAGCCCTTGGTCACCTTGAACGCGCCGCCGAACTGGCCGACGTCCTCGCCGATGAGGAACACGTCCGGGTCGGCCTCCATCTCGCTGCCCAGAGCCTCGGCGATCGCCTCAAGGTAGCTCACGGTCGTGACCGCGGTGTCAGTCGGCATAGACCCGGCCCTCCTCGTCGTCCGGCTCGGGCATCGGCATGTCGAGCACCTTGTTCCTGTGCTCAAGGGCGGTCTTGCGGGCCTGCGCCTGCACCGCCGCAACGCCGTCCTCATCGAGGAAACCCAGCTCGACCAGGCGGGCGCCGCACTCCTCCACGGGGTCACGTTTCGCCCACGTCTCGGCGAGCTCGCTGGGCACGTAGTCGGCCGGGTCATGTTCGGCGTGGCCGTGCATGCGCATCGTGACCGCCTCGATCAGCGACGGGCCATGCCCGGCCCGGGCCCGGGCGACCGCGTTGTCGGCAGCCTCGTGCACCGCGAACACGTCGATGCCGTCCACCTGCACACCGGGCATCCCGTAGGCGACTGCCTTGCTGGCGAAATCCGCGGCCGCGGTGGTGAGGGTGAGCGGGGTTGAGTAGGCGTACTGGTTGTTCTCCACGATGAACACGCACGGCAGGCGCTGCACCGCGGCCAGGTTAAGGGCCTCGTGAAAGTCCCCGCGGCTGGTCGCGCCGTCCCCGCAGTACGCCATGGCCACGCCGTCAGTGCCGCGGTACTTCAGCGCGAACGCCGCGCCCGTGGCGACCGGGTAGTTGTTGGGAATGTGGCTGACCGGGTTGATGATGTTGAGGTCGAGCCGGCCGTAGTGCAGCGTGCCGTCCCGGCCGCCGGTCGGCGAGGCCGCCTTGCCCATGAAGCTGGCCATGACCTGCCACGGCTCCAGGCCCCGCCACAGGTGCGCGCCGAGGTCGCGGTGTAGCGGGGCGAGCACATCGGTGGGACGCAGCGCCGCGGCCGTCCCGACCGCGATCGCCTCGTGCCAGTGCCCGGTATAGAGCGAGCCGAGCAGTTCACCCTGCCGGTACATGGTGACCATCCGGTCCTCGACGGCGCGCATGAGCGCCATGACCTCGAACATGCGGACGGCGAGGTCTCGTTCGGCCACAGTGCCTCCTTATTACGCGAAAAGCGGCGCCCGCGTTGGCGGGCGCCGCTTTCGGTGCTGCGGCTAGTTCTGGCCGCCGGACAGCTTCTCGCGCAGGGCCGCCAGGGCCTCGTCGGAAGCCAGGGTGCCGGTGGCCGCGGCGCCCGGGGTCGAGCTCGAGGTCACCGCGCCGGGCGTGCCGGCCGGGCGGGACCCGCCCGAGCGGCCGGCCCGGGGGCCGCGCGGGGTGCCGTTGGCCGCGGCGGAGTCGCCGACGTCGACCGCGACGCCTTCTTCCTCCTCGGCCTTGGCCCGGGATTCCTCCACCTGACGCCGGTGCGCCTCGAACCTGGCCCGCGCCTCGGCGTACTGGTGCTCCCACTCCTCACGCTGCTTCTCGTAGCCGGGCAGCCACTCCCCGGTCTCCGGGTCGAAGCCGTCGGGGTACTCGTAGTTGCCCTGCTCGTCGTAGGAGGCCGGCATGCCGTACAGGGTCGGGTCGAAGTCGTCGCCGACCGCCTCGCCGATGGTGCCCTCGTTGGCCTGCTTGAGCGACAGGCTGATCCGGCGCCGGTCCAGGTCG
>DASPZH010000349.1:0-4569 GCA_035636335.1 Streptosporangiaceae bacterium | reverse complement strand
CGCGCTGCTGGCCCGGCGCGGCGTGGTCGTGCACTACCAGCGGCGCGGGCTGCGGCCGCTGCCCCGCGTGCCCGCCTCGGCCTACGTGATCGCCGACGCCGGGACCGGCGCCGTGCTGGCCGCCAAGGACGCGCACGGGCTGTACCCGCCGGCCAGCACGCTGAAGGTGCTCACCGCGATCACCATGCTGCCCAGGCTGGAGCCCGGCGCAATGGTGCGCGCGACCAAGCGGGCGGCATCCGTCGAGCCGAATGACGTCGGCCTCGTCCCCGGCCACCGGTACAAGGCGGCCGACCTGTACCGCGCGCTGCTGCTGATCTCCGCCAACGACGCCGCGGTCGCGCTCGTCCAGGCCAGCGGGTCGTTCGCCAGGGGCATGGCCCTGGTCAACGCCGAGGCGCACCACCTGCAGGCCTACGACGTGGTCGCCAGGCAGCCCAACGGCCTGCCCGCGCCCGGCCAGGTGGTCTCCGCCTACGACCTCGCGCTGATCGCCAGGAAGGCCCTGTCGACGCCGGCCTTCATGAGCTACGACGCCACGCTGACGGCCAGGTTCCCGGTCAAGCGCCACAAGCGCGTCTTGCTGGTCAACCAGAACTCCCTGCTGACCGGGTACCGCGGCGGGATCGGCGGCAAGATCGGCTGGACCGAGAAGGCCGGGGCGACCTATATCGGCCTGGCCCGCAGGCACGGCGTCACGCTGATCGTCACGATCCTGCATGCCACCCCATTGACCGAGATCACCTCGGCCGAGCGGTTGCTCAACTGGGGTTTCGCCGCCGCCGGACGGGTCAGGCCGGTCGGCGTCCTCGTGCCCCCGCTGTCGCCGGCCGGCGCGGCGACCGGGCAGCACGCCGCCGGGCAGGCCGGGGACGCCAGCGCGCTGTCCGGCGCCCAGGGCCGCCCCGCCGACGACGTGATGAGGCTCGGCGCCGGAGTTGCCGCGTGCCTGTGTGTCGCGTTGCTCGGCGGCCTGGCCTGGCTCAGGCGCCGCGTCCTGCACGGCAGGCGAGCGGCACGCGGTTAGCGCGGCGCCGGCCGGTCAGAGGCTCTCGGCCGACACCAGCGTGGCCCGCAGTCCCTGGCCTACGTAGTAGCCGCGGTAGGCCTGGCCGTCATTAAACGCCGCCAGCACGGCCGGGCTGACGAAGAACCTGGTGCCGCCGATCGTCAGCTCGCACCGGCTGCCGCCCGGCCGGCCGGGAATGCCGCTCTGCGGATCGCCGATGTTGCCGCCCAGCCGCCGCACCCGGGTCCTGGCCAATCCCTCGGCGCGGCTGACCGTGCCGGACACCATCTGGTTGAGCGAACGGCCGGTGCGGAAGACGGACTGCGACATCAGCAGCGCGACCAGGATCAGCGCGCCGACGACGTAGGGAACCTCGGCCGACGAGCCCGGGTGCCGGCCCGCGGACAGGCGCGGGAGCAGCGTGATCGCGACGACCGCGATGAAGGCCGCCGCCGTGAGCGCCACCGCTCCGGTTGCCACCCTGGACCGCGACCGGGACTTCCGCAGCGCAACCACCTGGCGGGCCGAGAGCTGGCCGGCCCGGTTGGCGGCCAGCTCGTCGGCGCTGAAATCCAGCACGGCCGACAAGATCAGCTGGCTCCGGGCATCCATGACGCCTCCGTTATCGCGCGGGCAGGAACCCGACCCGGCTCCTGACCAGGGTCATCGTCGCGGCGGCGACCCTCCTGGCGCGGGCGGCGCCGTCGGCCAGCAACCGGTCGAGCTCGGCCTCGTCCGCGAGCAGTTTCTCGGTCCGCTCCCTGATCGGCGCGAGCGAGTCGACGACGACCGCGGCCAGGTCCTTCTTGAACGCGCCGTAACCGGAACCCGCATACCGTTGCTCAAGCGCGTCCAGGCTCTGTCCGGTCAGCGCCGAGTAGATCCTCAGCAGGTTGGTGACGCCGGGCTTGGCCTCGTCGTCCGCCCTGACCTCGGAGCCCATGTCGGTGACCGCGCGGCCGATCTTCTTGCGGATCGACGCCGGGTCCTCGAGCACGTCGACGATGCCCTGCGGCGCCGATGACGACTTGCTCATCTTGACCGACGGATCCTGCAGGTCGGCGATCTTGGCGACGTCGGAGACGATGTACGGGCCCGGCACGACGAAGGTCGGGCCGAACCGGTGGTTGAACCGCTGCGCCAGGTCCCTGGTCAGCTCGAGATGCTGGCGCTGGTCCTCGCCCACGGGGACCTGGTCGGTCTGGTAGAGCAGGATGTCGGCGGCCTGCAGGATCGGGTAGGTGAACAGCCCCACGCTGGCCTGCTCGGCACCGGACTTCTGCGACTTGTCCTTGAACTGGATCATCCGGCTGGCCTCGCCGAAGCCGGTCAGGCAGCTCAGAACCCAGCACAGCTCGGCGTGCTCGGGGATGTGACTCTGCACGAAGACGGTGCAACGCCGCGGGTCGAGCCCGGCCGCGAATAGCTGTGCCGCGGCCACCCTGGACCGGCGGCGCAGCAGCGCCGGGTCCTGCGGCATGGTGATCGCGTGCAGGTCGACGACGCAGTAGAACGCGTCGTAGCTGTCCTGCAGGCTGACCCACTGGCGGATCGCGCCCAGGTAGTTGCCGAGGTGGAAGGAGTCAGCGGTCGGCTGGATGCCAGACAGCACGCGGTTGGCGGACATGGCCGAGATTCTAGTTGGCGCGCGGTACCCGTTAGTCGGCCTCGGCCGCGGCCGGGCGCCGCGCCGGCCCGAACCTCGGGCTCGCGCCCGCGGCGGGTGCCTGGCTCGCCGCGCCGCCGTTGCCGGGCACCGGGACCGTCTTGTGCAGCACGACCGGCACGATGTCGGGAGCGCCCAGCCGGATCGCGTCGGCGTCGGTGTCGGTGTCGGCCTCCTGCGACTTCCGCTCGGCCTCGACGCGGGCGCGGTAGTTGTCGATCTCCCTGGTAACCTGCCTGGCCCGCCACTTCAGCGGCGCGGCCATCAGCCCGGCCACCTCCTGGGCCGCCGACAGGCCGCGGTCCCAGGTCTCGATCGAGATGTGGGTGCGCCTGGTCAGCACGTCGTCCAGGTGCCTGGCGCCCTCGTGGGTCACGGCGTAGACCGCCTCGACCCGCAGGTAGTCGTCGGCGCCGGCGAGCGGCCTGCCCAGGCCCGGGTCGGCGGCGATCAACTCGAGCAACTCGCGGGCCAGGCCGCCGTACCGGCCGAGCAGGTGCTCGATCCGCGCGACATGCAGCCCGGAGGACCTGGCGATCGTGTGCCGCGAGTTCCACAGCGCCTGGAACCCGTCGGCCCCGGCGAGCGGTATCTGGTCGGTGCAGGACGGGGCGACCTTGCCGTCCAGGCCGTGCGCCACGGCGTCCACGGCGTCGCGCGCCATCAGCCGGTAGGTCGTGTACTTGCCGCCGGCGATCATCACGAGCCCGGGCACCGGATGGGCGACCGTGTGCTCCCTGGACAGCTTCGACGTGGTGTCGGACTCCCCGGCCAGGAGCGGCCGCAGGCCCGCGTAGACGCCCTCCACGTCATCGCGGCTCAGCGGCACCTCAAGCACCCGGTTGACCTGGTCGAGCACGTAGTCGATGTCGGTCCTGCTGGCCGCGGGGTGGGCCTTGGACAGTGTCCAGGCCGTGTCGGTCGTGCCGATGATCCAGTGCCGACCCCACGGGATCACGAACAGGACGCTGGACGGGGTGCGCAGGATGATCCCGGTGCTCGAGTGGATCCGGTCCCTGGGCACGACCAGGTGCACGCCCTTGGACGCGCGCACGTTGATCGAGCCCCGGCCGCCCACCATCGCCTGGATCTCGTCGCTCCACACGCCGGTGGCGTTGACCACCTGCTGGGCCCTGATCTCGAGCTCGCTGCCCGTCTCCAGGTCCACGGCGCGGACCCCGGTGACCCGTTCTCCTTCCCGCAGGAATCCGGTCACCTGGGTGCGCGACGCGACGTGCGCCCCGTAGCCAGCGGCGGTCCTGATCAGGTCGACCACGTATCTCGCGTCGTCGACCTGCGCGTCCCAGTACAGCAGGGCGCCGGTCAGCGACGACCTGCGCAGCGCGGGGGCCAGCCGCAACGCGCGTCGCCTGGTGAGCTGGCGGTGCAGCGGCAGGCCCCTGACCTGGCCGCGAGCCACCCCGAGCGCGTCGTAGACGCTGACACCGGTCCCGACGTAGGCCCGTTCCCAGCCGTAGTGGCGCAGCGGGAACAGGAACGAGACCGGCCTGATCAGGTGCGGCGCGATCCGCTGCATGAGCAGCGCTCGCTCGGTGAGGGCCTCGCGGACGAGTCCGAAGTTGAGCTGCTCCAGATACCGCAGCCCGCCGTGGATGAGCTTGCTCGACCTCGAGGAGGTACCCGACGCGAAGTCCCTGGCCTCCACGAGCCCGACCGACAGGCCCCTGGTCGCCGCGTCGAGGGCGACGCCCGCGCCCACGACCCCGCCGCCGACCACGAGAACCTGAAGTTCGCTGCCGGCCATCGCCGCGATGGCCGCGCCCCGCTCAGCGGGTCCGAGCCTGGCCGCTCCCAGCGCATGCGTCCTCACGTGCAGAACGCTAGCCCATGGCGGGGCGCGGGGACGATCACCGGGCCGGTGCCGCCGGCCCCG
>DASPZH010000348.1:0-3739 GCA_035636335.1 Streptosporangiaceae bacterium | reverse complement strand
CCTGGCGGGCCAGCAGCCGGGCTCCTTCCAGGTTCAGCATCAGGCCGGACAGCGAGTGCGCGAGCACATCGTGCATCTCGCGGGCGAGCCGCTGGCGCTCGGCCAGCGCAGCGGCATTCGCCTGCGCGGCCCTGGTCTGCTCCAGTTCGGCGAGCAGCGCCTGCGCCCGCTGGTTGCTCTCCTGGAGTCGGGTAGCGAACATCGACAGCACGAAGAACGCCACTATCGCGAAGTCATTCAGCACGATGCCCGACAGGGACGAGCTTCCGTTCGCCAGCCAGGCCGCCGACACCGCGCAGATCGCGGTGCCGGCCACGACCGTGCTGAGGACGACAGGCAGCGTGAGGGCGGCGACGCTGACGGCCGGGAACACCCCGACGAAGGCGGCCCGGTTGGCCTGCAGGCCAACCAGCGCCGCCGCGCTCGCCACGGCCACGAGCAAGACAGCGAGCTGCACCGCGGGCCGGGCCTGAGCGCGCCGCATCGCGCCGACGGTGGCCGCGCAGAACGCGATGAGGATCACGGTCACGAGGAACGCCGCGCCATGGCGGCCCGGGGCGTGCCGGGCCTGAATCGAGGTGATCACCACGAATGCGACCGCCGCCACGGCGAGCAGGCGGAGCCTCAGGTAGGTCGCCCTTCCCCCGTCCGGCGGCGGCCGCGGCTTAGCTTCGCCGGCCGTGACGCCGGCCGTGACGTCGGCCTTGGAGTCCACTTCTCCACGGTACGGCCAGATCCCGTGGCCGTACCGCGCCCGCGGGTGGAAGTGCGCCCGGCCGACGGTCCACCCGTGGGTGGAGTCGGGCCACCCGCGGTTCCGCGCGGCTGAGCCGAGAAGATCCACCGTAGCGCCGAGGACGATGAGCCGCTCGCGCGGCAGGCTTGACGGCAAGACTCGTCCGGCCTGAGGAGTGAGATGGACGGCATCACCGAAGAACGCGGCCAGCGGGCGGCCGCTGCTCGCGCCGACCTGGAGCCCGTGGTGAGCGTGCGCGGCCTGGTCAAGCGCTACGGCAGCCGGACGGCCGTGGACGGCATCGATCTCGACGTGTACCGCGGCGAGATCTTCGCGTTCCTCGGCACGAACGGCGCGGGCAAGACCACGACGGTCGAGATCCTCGAGGGCTTCCGGCAGCGGACCGTGGGCGAGGTCTCGGTCCTGGGCCTCGATCCCGCTACCGCGCCCGGGGCCTGGCGCGACCGCGTGGGCGTGGTGCTGCAGGAGTCAGAGCCCGAGCCCGGCCTGTCGGTGCGCGAGTGCCTGGCGCTGTACGCCGGCTTCTACCGTGCGCCGCGGGACATCGAGGAAACGATCTCGCTGGTCGGTCTCGGCCAGCAGGCGGGCACGCTCGGCACGCGGCTGTCCTCCGGCCAGCGGCGGCGGCTCGACTTCGCGCTCGCGCTCATCGGCGATCCTGAGCTCCTCTTCCTCGACGAGCCGACTACCGGGTTCGATCCGTCGGCCCGCCGCGCCGCCTGGGAGGTCGTCGCCGGCCTACGCCGGCTCGGCAAGACGATCTTCCTCACGACGCACTACATGGACGAGGCCGAGCAGCTTGCCGACCGCATCGCGGTGCTGTCGGCCGGCCGCATCGTGGCCGAAGGCACGCCGCAGACGCTGGCCGGGCGCGACCGCATGTACAGCACCGTCAGCTTCACGCTGCCGGCCGGCGCGGCGGCCCGTGACCTGCCCGACGCGCTGCGTCCGCTGGCCGAGCCGGGCGCCGGCGGCGCGACCGTGCTGCACAGCGAGAGCCCGCTCGTGCACCTGCAGATGCTCGCCAACTGGGCGCTGGGCCGCGGGTTCGACCTGCCTGATCTCGACGTCCACCGTCCGAGGCTGGAAGAGGTCTACCTCTCCCTCACCGACTCTGCCAGCGCAAAGGACTAGCGATGATCAGGATGGCACTGCACGTATTCGGCTACGACCTGCGCGCGTTTCTGCGCAACAGCCAGGCCCGGTTCTTCACCCTCGCCCTGCCCGTACTGTTCCTGGTGATCTTCGCCGCGCTGTTCGGCGGCAAGGGCCATACCACCGCCGTCGCGGGCGGCCAGATAAGCACGTCGGTGTACTACGTGCCCGGCATCATCGCGCTGAGCGTGATCGCGGCGTGCTTCGGGAACCTCGTGTCCTCGGTGACCGCTCAGCGAGAGAGCGGCGTGCTGAAGCGGCGGCGGGCGACACCGGTTCCGGCCTTCGCCATCATCGCCGGCCGTGCGCTCACCGCCGCGGTGGTCGCGGTCGTCATGTCGGCCGTGCTGCTCGGCATCGGCTGGGCCGCCTACGGCGCTGCCGTCCCCGGCCGGACGGCGGTCGCTCTCGCGGCCACCGTCGTGGTTGGCGCGGCCTGCTTCTGCTGTCTCGGCTTCGCGCTCACGTCGCTGATCCGCAACGAGGACGCCGCCGTTCCCGTCACCCAGGCCGTGCTGCTGCCGCTGTACTTCATCTCGGGCGTGTTCGTCGCCGTGTCGATCCTGCCGCACTGGCTCGTCGACGTGGCCGACGTATTCCCGGTACGCCACCTGGCGGACGCGCTGCTCACCGCCTACAACCCGCACACCACCGGGTTGGGTTTCGCCGGCCGGGACCTGCTGATCGTGGCGGCCTGGGGAGTCGCGGGCCTCGTCGTCGCGCTGCGCAGGTTCAGCTGGCTGCCGCTCGACCGCTAACCGGGCAGCCATACCAAAGACTTGACGGAGGAAGAAATGGCGAGCGAGGTCCAGACCCGGTCCGGGCGCTGCCCGACCCACGGGACGGTTCAGGCCACCAGGGAAATGCCGAAAATGGGATTCCCCTTCGTCGTGTACGCCGTCTTGCGGTCCCTGGCCGGGCGCCGCCCCTTCGTCTGTCCCGAGTGCGGAGCCGCCGTCGGGTCCGACTGAGCCAGGCGGTTACGGCACCCACGCCGGCAGGCTCACGGGACAATAGAACATGCTGATCCGGCGCATCCACATCCCCGAGCCATGGCCCGGACAAGAGCCAATCGACCGCACTGAATGGCCATACACCATCCCGTGTGTCGCCGCGATCGCAGACCACGGCCTTGACTTCCCCCTGCCGGTCACGTTCCTGGTGGGCGAGAACGGCTCCGGGAAATCCACCCTGGTGGAGGCGATCGCCGAAGCATACGGCATCAACCCGCGCGGCGGCCGGGGACGCATGCAGCGGAAGGTTCCCGTAGAGGAGCGTTCCCCGCTGGGCCAGCAGATCAAACTGGACCTAACCCAGCAGGGCGCGAAATTCGCCGCCAGCCGGAAGCTGAAATCCCGCAGCTACTTCCTGCGCGCCGAGACCGCCTTTGACTTCATCGAGTTCATCAGCTCCTTCAACTACATTCTGCCCGGCTACTGGCAGGATGACCTGCGGGTCAAGAGCCACGGCGAAGGGTTCATGACCGTCCTGGAGGCGATCTTCAGCGAGCCGGGCTTGTACCTGATGGACGAGCCCGAAGCCGCGCTCTCGTTCTCCTCTTGCCTGCAGCTCGTGGGTCTGCTGGACCGGCTCGGTACGACTGGGGCGCAGGTGATCTGCGCGACCCATTCACCCATCCTCGCCTCCACCCCCGGCGCCGACATCATCGAAGTCGGCGGCCATGGCGCCAGGCACACCAAATGGGAAGACCTGGAGCTTGTCGATCACTGGCGCCGGTATCTCGCCAAGCCCGAGTTCTACCTGCGTCATGTCATCGACGACCGCGGCGAAGCCTTATGAAGGGAATTCCAGCCGCGCAATGCCGCG
>DASPZH010000347.1:0-5688 GCA_035636335.1 Streptosporangiaceae bacterium | reverse complement strand
TGCGCGCCGTCGGTCTTCTCGATGAAGTCCGCTGCGCTGATGATTCCCTCGACCCCGTCGTAGAGATCGCCCTCATCTAGCTGCATCATCTCGGCCGACAGCCGGCAGGCCCACAGGCGGCCGCCGGAGTCGACGATCTGGGTCAGGAACTCTGGCACGTCAGGAACGCCCACATCGTGGATCTGCTTGCGCATCTGGTGGGTCGCCATCGCGGTCATGCCGGGCAGGCCGCCCAGGCCCTGCGGCATGTGCGTGGCGGTGTTCCCGAGCATGGTGAACTTCAGGTGCTCCATCCTGGACTTGGTGATCATGTCGAAGCCCCAGAAGGTGAAGAACAGGTCCACCTCGACGCCCTCGCCGAGGGCGGCGTTGGCCAGGATCAGCCCGGGGTAGGCCATGTCCAGGTTGCCCTTGGAGCAGATGATCGCGAGCTTGCGCCCGGTCGACGCGTCCTCGCCGAAGTCGGGAACGATGGCCGGCGCGGCCTCAACGGTAGTCACGACTTGCCTCTCTTTCTGGCGGCGCACTCAACGCAGCCGCCCACGTCAGCGGCGCTCACACGCAGCCGACCGGCTTGGGCAGCCCGGCGATGTATGCCATCTTCTTGGCGGGCTTGCCGGGAAATAGGCTGAACAGCTCCTTCACGGGAATGCCGGCCTGGGTGGAGACTCGGCGCAGCGTGGCTGTCTCGCCCTGCTCGGCGTAATCGGAGCGCAGGAACGTGAGCACTCTGACGTGGGCGTCGGTCAGCTCGATCCCGATCTGGGCCGCGAGCTGCGTGGCCAGGTCCTGCGACCACTCGTCGTAGTCGGTCAGGAACCCTTCCGCGTCGACATGGATCTGCGAGGTTCCGATCGTGGTGACGGTCATGTCTACTCCTTCATCGCGGCGGCCTGTGCCGCCGCCGGCTGGTGCTTTCCGGCCATCGACATGTGCGCCGGAATCGGGATCGGGCGGCCTGGGAGCAGCAGGTGCCAGTACATCCAGCGGAAGGCGAGCTTGCCCCAGTGGTTGCGGGTGTTCTCCTTCAGCAGCCCGAACGGGCCGAGTACGGGGACCGGGAAGCTGCCGGTGAGCGGCTCGGTGTCGTAGTTGAAGTCGATCAGCAGGCCCTTGCTGTCCCCGGACTCGATGAAGCAGTTGGCGTGCCCGTCGAACCGGCCGGTCATCGGCTTGCCCGCGACGTGCTGGCAGAAGTTGCCGGTGAACACGTCCACGCCGAAGTGAGCGACCGAGCCCGCCTTGGAGGTCGGGATGTTGCTGGCGTCGCCGACCGCGAAGATGTTGTCGTGCGCCTTGGACAGCAGCGTGTGCTTGTCCACGGGAACGTAGTTGAGCTCGTCGCCGAGCCCGGAGCGGGCGATGTAGTCCGCGCCCATGTTCAGCGGCACCGTGACCAGCAGGTCGAACGGAATCTCGCGCTCGTCGTAGGAGATCAGCGTCTTGTTCTCGTCGTCGATGCGCTCGACCATGAAGTCGGGCTCGACCTCGACCTTGCGCTCGGTCAGCATCGAGCCCAGGTGCTGCGACGCGATCGGCTTGGTGAACGCGCCGGGCAACGGGGTCACGTAGGTCAGCTCCACCCGGTCCCGCATGTCGCGGCTCCTGAAGTACGCCTCGGCGAGGAAGGTGAACTCAAGCGGCGCGACCGGGCACTTGATCGGCATGTCGGTGACATGGACGACGACCCGGCCGCCGTCGAACGCGGCCAGCGCGCCGGTCAGCGCGGTGGCACCGTCGAGGCTGTAGAAGTCGAAGATCGACTTGCGCCACTGCGAGCCGAGCATGCCGGGTGTCTGGTCGGGCCGCGGCGTCGTGCCGGTGGCGATGACCAGGTAGTCGTAGCCAAGCTCGCGTCCGTCGGTCAGCAGGACCTTGTTCGCGTCGGCGTCGACCCGGTCGATCTCGCCGAGCACGAGCTCGACCCCGTCGGGAATGTAGCGATGCCGCGACCGCTGCACCTCGGCGGGCGCGTACACGCCGAACGGTATGAACAAGAACCCCGGCTGGTACAGGTGCTTGTCGTCCTGGTCGACGACGGTGATCTGCCACCGGTCGCGGTCGAGCTTGCGGCGCAGTTTGTTGACGACCATCGTCCCGGCGGTACCGCCGCCGAGCACAAGCAACCGCTGCATGGCGTTCTCCTACCTAGTGCCCTTAACCTTCATCCTCACGGTAGGTTTCGTGCCGCTGCGGTGATCAGGGTCCTACGTCCCGGACTCGCGGGCCATCGGTAACTTACCCATGGGGGTATCTGAAGTGGCAGATTGCGAGGACGCTCGATGATCGAGACCAAGGCCGCGGTGCTGACCGCAACCGGCGGCGACTGGGAGATCTGCGACCTGAGGGTCGACGCCCCGCGCGCGGGCGAGGTCCTGGTCCGGCTGGCGTACGCCGGGCTCTGCTACTCCGACGAGCACGTGCGCTTCGACTCGGGCGCGCGGCTGCCGATCGTCGGCGGGCACGAGGGCTCGGGCGTCGTGGTCGAGACCGGGCCCGGCGTGACCGGGCTGGCGACGGGGGACCACGTGGCGCTGACGTTCGTGGCCGTCTGCGGCCGGTGCCACTGGTGCGCGTCCGGCCGGGCCAACCTGTGCGAGAGCGGCGGCCGGGCGAACGTCGGGTCGATGGCCGACGGCAGCTTCCGGTTCCACGGCGATCCGGCCAGGTTCGGCAACGAAGGGCTCGGCGGCTTCTGCGGCCTCGGGACGTTCTCCCGGTACGCGGTGGTCTCGCGGAACTCCTGCGTCAAGGTGGATCCGGCCGTGCCGCTGCGCGCCGTGGCGCTGGTGAGCTGCGGCGTGCTGACCGGCTGGGGCGCGGCGGTCCGCACGGCGGGCACTCGGGTCGGCGACACGGTCGTGGTCGTCGGCGCCGGCGGGATCGGCCTGAACGCGGTGCAGGGGGCACGGCAGGCGGGCGCCGGGACGATCATCGCCGTGGACCCGGTGGAGTCCAAGCGTGACTTCGCGCTGCGGATCGGGGCCACGCAGGCCGCGGCGACGGCACGCGAAGGCGCCAAGCTCGCCGCGGCCGCCAACCCGGCCGCCCGCGGCGCGGACGCGGTCATCGTCGCGGTCGGCAACCTGACCGCCGAGGTCATCGGCCAGGCGTTCCGCGCCACCGGCCGGGGCGGGACGCTGGTCATCGCGGGCCTGTCGCACGACCCGTTGGAGAAGAACGTGCAGATCCCCGGCACGGTGCTCGCGGCCAGCGAGCGCCGGGTGGTCGGCTCGTTCTTCGGGTCGTGCAACCCGGTCACTGACATTCCGCTGCTGCTCGGCCTGTACCAGCGCGGCCAGCTCGAGCTTGACCAGCTCGTCAGCAGGCAGTACGCGCTGGAGGAGATCCGGGCGGGCTATGCCGACCTGGCGAGCGGGCGCAACGTGCGCGGGGTCATCGAGTACTAGCCCGCGGGCTGAGCCGTCGCCAGCGCCTGCCTGCCGTGCGGGGTGTCCCAGTCGAGCAGGGGGCCGTCGGGCACGATCCTGGGCGGGTTGAGCCGGCCGTGGGTGATGAAGTAGTGCCGCTTGATGTGGTCGAAGTTCGTGGTCTCGCGGAACGCGGGCAGCGAGTACAGGTCGCGCGCGTACCCCCACAGGTTCGGGTAGTCGGTCAGCCGCCGCAGGCTGGTCTTGAAGTGCGAGTAGTAGACCGAGTCGAAGCGGGCGAGCGTTACCCAGAGCCGCACGTCGGCCTCGGTCAGGCTGGATCCCATCAGGTACCGGCGGCTGGCCAGCCGCTGCTCGAGCTCGTCGAGCACGCCGAAGACACCGGTGACCGCCTCGTGGTAGGCCTCCTGCGACATCGCGAACCCCGACCGGTACACCCCGTTGTTGACCGAGGTGTAGATCACCTCGCAGATCTCGTCGATCTGCGGCCGCAGCGCCTCAGGATAAAGCTGCACGCCGGGATCGGACCACCGGCCGAACTGCGTGTCCAGGTCGATCGTGATGTCGGGGAAGTTGTTGCTGACGATCCGCCCGGCCTGCTTGTCCCACAGCACGGGCACCGAGATGTGCCCGCCGTAGCCGGGCTCCGTCGCCTCGTAGGCCTCGCGCAGGAACGCGAAGCCGTTCACCGGGTCGAGCCCGTGGCCGGGTCCCTCGCGGAACGCCCAGCCGCGGCCGTCCCTGACCGGATCGACCACGCTGAGCGAGATCACGTCCTCCAGGCCGAGCAGCCTGCGCACGATCGCGGTGCGCTGCGCCCACGGGCACGCCCAGGAGATGTACAGGTGATAGCGGCCGGTCTCGGCGGGGTAGCCGCTCGAGCCGTCCGCGGTGATCCGGCCCCGGAACGGGTACGCGGCCCTGACGAACTCGGCCTTGCTGGCCTGCTGCCCGGTCTTCGGCTTGAAGTCCCCGTAGTCGCCGTATGCGTCGAAGTCCACCGGGCTCGCGCCGTGAGCCCGGCCGGTCCGGTCCGTGGTAGTGGTCATCGTGCCTCCCGCACCCAGTTAAGCGCGCGGGCTGGCCGGTTCCAAACGCGCCTGGTGATCGGCCCCGCGGGCGCCGCCCCGCCACAGCAGCAGCGCCCCGGCTATCGCCGCTGCCGCTCCGGCCAGTCCCACGCCCGCGCCGTAGGACGGCACGGAGATAATCCCGAGCCACGCGGGTCCGGCCACGCTGACCGGGCTGACGGCCGCGGCGGCGACCGTGACGCCCGCCGTGCCGGCCGCGAGCGCGGTCAGGACCTGCCCGTCCCGGCGCCCGGGAACCGACCCGTTCTGCGCCCGGACCATGACATAGAGCACGATCGCCGCCGCCCCCACCGCGATCAACGTCCGCCAGTCCCAGATCCCGGCCGCCAGCGCGGCTACGCCGGCCGGCTCCGAGCACGGAGATCCGGCCGGCTGATCGCAGGCAAGCTGCATGCTGCCGATCCGCAGCATCGCGAACGCCGACGAATCGACGTGGCGACCGAGGATCTGAACGCGCACGGCGTACCACGGCAGGAACAGCGAGACGAGCATCGCCGCGGACCCCGCGGCCGCGATCAGGCTGCCGTTCGCCGGGCGAAGCCACCGGCTGACCTGAGCCGGGACGCCAGGTGCGGGAGAACTCTGCGCCGATCCGGTCATGACCGGCAAGTATGGCACGCGCGAGCGCCGGTCAGCCGGACGGAAGGCGGCGCTCCGCCCGGCGGCAGCGCTGGTTTCCTACCCGTCCCGCTGGCCAGGCGGCGGCCGCAGACCGCGCAGCCAGAGCTTCCGGGCGCGGACCGTGCAGACTTCGATCCGCCGCCGTGGCCAGCCGGAACGCCAGCCAGAAGACGCCGACGTTCAAGACGAACGCCGAGACGATGGTCCCGACCTCGGCCGGCGCCCCGGTGACCAGGTGCCCGAGCCCGCGAGCGACTCCCGACAGCAGCGCGGTCGCGATCTGGCCGAGGCCGACGACGAGGACCAGGCCGACCGCCAGGGCCAGGCCACCCGCCCGGTCGTGGGCGAACTTCTTCTACACGGCCACGCCGAACGCCAGCACCGGCCGGCCGCGCTGGAACCGGTCGGCGCGGTCGAGCAGGTCGTCAAGCAGCCTCATCACTCCGTGAGCTACCGCCTGCCGGGGCGGTGCCACCTGGTGATGAGCTCCGCGCCTGACGACAGCCAGGAAGATAGTTAGCCTATGAAATAAGTTGGGCTCCGATCTGGTTCGGAGGTTGCATACCTCAAGACCACACCCAGTG
>DASPZH010000346.1:0-15640 GCA_035636335.1 Streptosporangiaceae bacterium | reverse complement strand
AACTTCGAGTGGGGCTGGGGCTACCAGAAGCGCTTCGGGATCATCTTCGTCGACTACGCCACCCAGCGCCGTATCCCCAAGGCCAGCGCCAGGTTCTACGCCGACGTGGCGCGCGCCAACGCGGTCCCCGCGCTCCCGTAGGGTCGCACGGCCGGTGGCTTAGGGATCATGCGGCTCGCGCTCGGCCATGAGGGCGGCGATCGCCCGCGCACCGGGGCCAGGCTCCGTCTCCAACGCGGCGACCACGCCGGCCCGGTCCTGCGGCGTCCTGTTCTGCGAGAGCTTGTTCTTGGCCTCGATCCGCTCGATCCGCAGTTCCACGCCGACGATCGCGCGCAGCTGGCCGGCGATGAACTGCTCGGGCGCGTCGCTCACCCACCAGCGCCCCTCGCGGCCCGCCTCGTGGCGGTCGGTCAGCCTGGTCACCACGTCGCGGAGCCAGCCGGCCTCGCGGTGGAACGTGACCGGGCCGGTGAAGTGCACGGTCGTGTAGTTCCAGGTCGGGACGGTCCGGCCGTGCTCCCTGGTGCTCTCGTACCACGACGGCGAGATGTAGGCCTGCGGCCCGTGCACGATGGCCAGGGCGTCTACGCCGGGCGCGGCCGTGCGCCACTGCGGGTTGCTGCGCGCCATATGCCCGATCAGCCGCCCGTCCTGGCCGTCAGAACGGTCAGGCCGGTCCCAGATCACCGGCAGCAGGGTCGAGACCGGCCGTGTTCCGTCGAAGGTCACGAGATCCGCGGCTCCCGCCCGGTCGACGAACGCGGCGATCTCGTCAAGTTCACCGGCGGCGAAGTGCGCAGGAAGGTACATACTGCCACGGTATCCGTCCGACTGCCGTGACTCCTGGCCGGACGGAGCGCTCCAGGGAGGAGCGCTCCAGGGAACTGTCCCCGCGAACGTTTCGCCAGCCAGGCCGCCGCCGATACCGGGCCGGGCATCGCCGACCGCGAAGACCGCGGCGAGAGGGACTCCTCGCATTTCTCGCGAATGCAGATCGCGTGGTGTACGAGCGGCTGGCTCGCATCCCTCGCGCCTTTTTTGAGTCCCTCTCGTCACTGAGATAACACCACGGGGTCCTTGTTGCGCGCTAGGGTCCAAGGTCCTTACCTGCCACCCTGCGCAGCCGGGCACCGTCGGCACGCTCGAGCTCATCGATCGCCAGCGCGACCTCCGCGCGGGCCCGTTGCAGGCTCGGGATCAGCCGGTCCCTGATCGCCCGCAGCCGGTATCTGGTCGCGGTGGTCTCCGCCTCGATGATCCGCGCCGCCTGCACGGCCACCGCGTGCCTGACCGCGGCCGCGCCGCGAGCGTGTCCGCGCGTTGGAAGTGCCATCCATCCGGCAGGCTCCCACTTAGGCTCCCGCATATAAGCCTCAAAAAGTTCCTAAGCGGTCATAGGCGCGGGCCGGCACCATTGCTGCGGACGTTCGGCCCTGGTCTGCCCGGGAAGTTAAGGCCAGCATGGTGTCGACGGACTGGCCACTGGACAAACCGGGTAGGTACCGGCGAGGGAAAGGAAAGGAGAGCCATGAAAGCTGCGATCGGAGACGAGCTGACGGTCAAGGGCCGTCATCAAGGGGACCAGGACCGTCATGGCGAGATCGTCGAGGTCCACGGCGACGACGGCAGTCCGCCCTACCTGGTTCGATGGGCGGACGGCCACGAGAGCGTTTTCTTCCCGTCTGCCGACACCATCGTCCAGCACCGTAAACGGCACTCAGCCAGGAAGTAGTCGTGCGCGGGCCGATCCCGGCGGCCGGCTGGCGGGTGCAGCGCTGCCGGGATGAGCCGGGCTGACCGCGGGCACGCGCACGACCAGGCCATGCCCTGCCCAGCCCCGCACTGCCCAGCCCTGCACTGCCCAGCCCCGTACGGCCAAGCCCGGCACGACCGGGCAGCACACCACTGGCCGAGTGCAGACGGCAGCGCTCGCGGATGAGCTGCAGAGGTCAGAGCTTGTAGCCGATAGCCCGGAGCAGGCTGTGCCTGGCTTCCGCATCGGCCTGAGTCTCTACACCGACAGGGGGTGAGCCGTCGACGACACCCATGACTCCACGGCCGCGGCCAGTGACCGCGACAATCACGTCGACCGGGTTGGCGGTCGCGCAGAAGATGGTGCATACCTCAGGAACGGCCTTGACCGGGTTCATCACGTTCACCGGGAAGCCTTCGCGCAACATGATCACGAAAGAGTGCCCGGCGGCGAGCGCCTCGGCGGCACCGACAGCGAGCGCGACGAGTTCCTCGTCGTTCCCGGACCTTCGCACCAGGCGGTCACCGGAGGCCTCGCAAAAGGCGATCCCGAACCGCAGGTGCGAGCTGACTCCGGCCAGGGCCTCATGCAGATCCTCGACCGTCTTGATGAAGTGCGCCTGGCCGACGATGACGTTGACGTCATCGGGTTTGTCCAGCGCTACCACCTCGAAGCTGAGCGGCAGTTCGGTCACCGCGCCGGCTCCTCTCGGTCAGGTCAGTCAGTCAGGAGGGATCCCGCCCCGAGCGCCGAAAGCGCGCCCGCTCTGATCATCTACCCAGCCGCAGTCCAGACCGGCAGAAACCACGGGAGGATCGCATGTCATGCACCGGAGTCGGCAGCCTCGACCGCAGCACCGACAAGACTAGCGCCTGGTTCGCGGACGTCGCGGCCACCTTCGGCACCGAGGATCGGCGCGACGAGTATGTGGCCAGGTTCGCCCGCGACGCGCAGATACACCTCGGCGAGATACCGGGTGCGGGGCAGCGGGTGACCGCGGCAATGCGGCGGCACATGTCGCCAGGAGCAATCAACGAGACGCTCGGCGTGCTGCCGAGCGACATCCGGGGCCTGACCGCGCCGGCAGAAGGCACCCTGGCCCAGGCACCGGCCCGGGCACCAGCCCCGGCCCGGGCGCCGGCCGACAGCCACACCCAGACGGTGGTCGGAGGCACATCGTGATCACAAGAGCTGAAGCGGACAAGCTGCGCGCCGCGCGCGCCGCCGAGCCCGCGATTCTGTCCGTCTACCTGCCCGTGCCGCTCGACCTGGCCGAGCATCGCGGCCTGCCGACCCGGGCCCGCGAGCTGATCAAGTCGGCGGCCGACCGCCAGCCGGCGGCATGCGGCGCACGGGCGCGCGAGGCCGACCTGGAGAGGGTCGCCCGCGCGGTGGCGGTGCACAGCCATGACTGGCTTGGCCACACGGCCGCCATCTTCGCCTGCGCCGAGATCGACCTGTTCGAGGCGATCCCGCTGCCCGGTCACCTGACCGAGCAGGCCATCATCGCCGACCGGCCGCAGACCAGGCCGCTGCTCGCCGCGATGCAGCGCAACCCCGCCTACCGGGCGGCGCTGGTCGACGCGAAGCACGCCTGGATACTGAACATCGCCGACGACCAGATCGAGACCGTGGCCGAGCGAACCGGGCCCGGCGTGCGGAGTGCGGGCTTCGCGGGCTGGTACGGGCTCGAGGGCTACCGGATCCAGCAGCGGATCATGGAGCTGTCCAAGCAGCACTTCCGCGACACGATCGGCATCCTCGAACGCTCGACCGACAGCGGGAGCCTGCCGCTCGTGCTTGGCGGGCACGAGAGCGAGATCAGCCAGTTCGTCGCGGCGCTGCCGGCGGCCGTCAGGCGGAACGTGGCAGGAACGTTCCAGGTGGACCTGCAGACGGCGACACCGGGACGGGTACGCGAGCTGGCCCGCCCGGTCATCGCCGCCTGGTCAGACCGGACCGAGGCGCAACTCGTCCGCGACGTGCTGAACGAGCCGCCCGACGTGTCGGTGACCACCGGCCTGGACGGCTGCCTGGCGGCCAGCCGCGCGGGCGCCATCGCGCAGCTCATCCTGCCTGACGACCAGACGATCCCCGGCTTCGCCTGCGACACCTGCGGCGCGCTGAGCACCAGCGACAGCGGCTGCGACTGCCCCGACCCGGCGCCGGCCTGCCGAGCCGTTCCCGACCTGCTCAACGAGCTCGCCGACCGGACGCTGGACGGAGGTGGCCAGGTGACCTGCGTGCTCAACCCGCCGTTCTCGGCGGCAGCGCGGCTGCGCTTCCCCGTGACCGCCGGCGCTTCGCCGTCACCGCTGCGCCTGCCGTGACCGGCGGATTCGATACCGGCCGCTGGACTCCGGCTGGCCGGTAACCGCTTCCCGCACCGGGAGCGCGAGGACGAGTGGACCGCGCGGCCGAAGGTTCTGCAGGCCGACATCCTTGGCCCCGCTGCCGGCGGGTGCCGACGACGAGCACGTCCAGGTCAGCTACGACAAGGGGATCCTTGAGGTCGTCATCGACCTGAAGGACAAGGATCGGCTTTCCCGCAGGCCTCGCTGGGCCCTCGCTACCGCTTGACCGGATAGCTAAGCCGGTCCCGCACGTCCACCACGCCGGCCACGTCCCAGATCCCTCCGAGCAGGCGGATCGCCAGATCCTGCTGGTCGAGCTTCCCCGAGATGGTAACGACGCCATTGCTGACCTTAACCGTGAACTCGCGCGGGTCGAGCACGAAGTCGCCGGCCAGTACCCGCTCGGTGATCTCGGTGCGGATCTGCGCGTCTGGCCGGTCGTAGACGCCGAGCAGGTCGACCCGGCTGACGATGCCGACGAGCCTGCCGTCGTCGTCGACGACGGGCAGCCGCTTGATCTTGCGGCTGTACATCACCCTGGCCGCCTCGGTAACGGTGGACTGCGGGCCGATCGTCAGCGCCGGGCTGGTCATCAGCTCACCGGCGATCAGCGCGTGGGCCTTGGCTGGGACCCGGCGGCGCTGCTGGCGGCCGACCGCGGACCGCCAGGCGGGATAGGCCTCGCGGGGCAGCAGGTCGCCCTCGGAGACGACGCCGATCACCCGGTCGTGATCGTCCAGTACCGGAAAGGCACTGACCCGGCGGCGGTACATGACCGCGACGATCTCCTTGAACTCGGCCTCCTGGCGCACCGCGACCACGTTGTACGTCATGACGTCCGCGACAAGACTGGGCACTGCGGCCACCTCCCGTCGGTGGACTGTCCTGCAGCCCGATGCTCCCACCGGGAGCGGCCGGCCCGGCAGGGCCGAAGGACCCGTCACCGCGGTGACGATCGCGCACCGCCGGTGACCTTGGGCTCTGGACGGCGTCGAGGTTGAGGAGCGAGCCTGACACGAGCGGCAAGCGCGCCCGGTCCCCGCGCGCCCGGTGTGTGGCAGCCGCCACCGCCGACCCGCCGACCCGAGCCCCGAGCCCCGAGCCCCGAGAGGAGCATCATGCACCGCCAGGGAAGAATCCTCGCCGCGCTGTGCACCGCGCTGGCAGCGGCCGTCAGCGTCGCGTCGTGCGCGACGAGCACGCCATCCGGCTCCGGCCAGCCCGGTTCGGGCACGCACGGTTCCGGCCAGCCAGGCTCTGGCGCTGGCCAGTCCGGCTCCGCCCCCGCATCGCCCACCCAGTCGTGCACGGCCGGCTGGCGGACCGGCTCGCTGACCGTGACCAGGCAGGTGACCGTGCCGCCGGTGCCGGTCGCGACCGCCGTGCGGACCGGCAGCCACCCGGACTGCAGGTTCGACCGGCTCGTGATCGACATCAACCGGGCTGTCCCCGGCTACTCCGTGAGCTTTGTCGGGAAAGTCACCCAGGGCGCATCGGGGCACACGATCACGATGCCGGGAACGAAGTACCTGGTGATCACGCTCAAGCCGGCTCAGGGTCACTCGGCGGCGGGCACCGTGACGCTGCCGGCCGGGGTTCAGCCGGTGAGCGATCCGATGCTCAAGGCATGGACGGTGTCGGGTGACTTCGAGGGCGTCCTGTCGGTCGCGCTCGGGCTGGTCGGCGGCAGCCGATACCGGGTCGGCGAGCTCGGCAGCCGGATCTACGTCGACGTCGCGTGGTAGGCGGTGGCCTGCGGCCATGTCAGCTCTGCGGTGAGGCCGACCGGCCGACGCGCCCGGCGAACGGCCAGGCAGCGAGCAGAGCGCCGCAGCCGGCCGCCGCGATGCCGAGCGACAGCGCGAACGGGCCAGCGGGCAGAACCACGATGGCGAGCTGACCACGCAGCCACGGCAGGGTGAACAGCGCCGCGAAGGCGGCCGCCAGGGCCAGCACCATGCCGCCCCGCCAGCTCGCGAGCGGGCGGGCGAGCGCGGCGAGCACGAACAGGCTGAGGGCGACGGCCACGACGGTCGCGCTGGTCCCGGCCGCGCCGAGGCCGTGCCCTGACACCCGGATGGCGAGGAACGCGCCGAACACGGCGGCGGCGATGACGATGCCGGCCGGCACGGCGAACCGGAGCGCCCGCCCGAGGAAGCCGGGCGACACCCGGTCTGCGTTGGGCGCGAGGGCCAGGAAGAACGCGGGAATCCCGATGCTCAGCGTCGAGATGATGGTCAGGTGCCTGGGATAGAACGGGTAAGGCACCCCGGCGGCGGCGACCGCCAGGGCGATCAGCACCGCGTAACCGGTCTTGGTCAGGAACAGCCGGGACACCCGGTCGACGTTGCCGATGATCCTTCGCCCCTCGGCCACTACCCCGGGCAGCGTCGCGAAGCTGTCGTCGAGCAGGACGAGCCTGGCCACGCCGCGGCTGGCCGGCGTGCCTGAGCCCATCGCGATCCCGACGTCGCAGTCCTTCAGGGCGAGCGCGTCGTTGACGCCGTCGCCGGTCATGGCGACCACGTGCCCCTGGTCTTGCAGCGCGCCGATGATGGCGCGCTTCTGGTGCGGCGTGACCCGGCCGATGACAGTCGCGTCGGCAACGGCCTCGGCCAGCTCCGCGGCGTCGCCGGGAAGCTCGCGCGCGTCGAGCGCCGGCCCGGTGTCCGCGCCCGGCAGGCCGAGCCGACGGGCGATCGCCGCGACGGTGGCCGGGTGGTCACCGGAGATCACCCGGACCGAGACGCCCTGCCTGGCGAAGTAGTCCGGCGTCGCCTGAGCGTCCGGCCTGAGCTGTTCCTCCAGGGTCACCAGCGCCACGGGCTCCATCTGGCCCGGCAGCCTGGGCCCGCCGCCCGCCGGGTCGGCATCAGACGACCGGCCGCCGGGCGGCCCGGCCGGTGCCCTGGCGAGCAGCAGCACCCGGTATCCGTCCGCCGCCAGCTCGGCGGCCCGGTCGAGCACCGCCCCCGGTCCGGCCATGACCAACTCGGGCGAGCCGATCACCCAGGTGCCGTGGCCGTTTTACTGGCCGCGCTCCACTTGCGCGCCGAGGAGAACGCCGTGACCTGGTCGGGCTGCCAGCCTGGGTCGGCGTACGTTGCGGCGAGCGCCCGCATGGTGGCGTTCGGCCGGGGCCCGGCGACCGCGACCGCGCCGAGCGCCGCCTCGGCACCCGGGCCGCCGCCGGCGCCGGCACCGACGCCGATCACTGAGACGACGCGCATGCTGCCCTGGGTCAGCGTCCCCGTCTTGTCGCAGCACACCACGTCGACGCGGGCCAGTCCCTCGATCGCGGGCAGGTCCTGGACCAGGACCCGCCTGGCGGCCAGCCGCACGACGCCGACCGCCATCGCCACGCTGGTCAGCAGCACCAGCCCCTCGGGAACCATGCCGACCAAGGCGGCCACCGACCCGCGCAGCGCCTCGTGGACCGTCTGGCCCGACTGAAGCTGCCTGACGACCAGCAGGACGCCGACCGGGACCAGCAGCCAGGTTATCCACTTCAGCAGCTTGTTGATCGCGTCACGGATCTCCGACCGGGCCGGGGAGTAGCTCTTGGCCTGCTCGGCCAGGTGCGCGGCTTAGGACCCAGGTCCGACGCCGGTCGCGGTGATCCGCCCGCTGCCGGCCACCACGAAACTGCCGGACAGCACCTCGCCGCCCGGCTGCTTGGCCACCGGATCCGCCTCGCCGCTCAGCAGCGACTCGTCGACCTCCAGGCCGCCGGAGGACAGCACGGTGCCGTCGACGACGACTTGATCGCCTGGCCGCAGGTCGACGACGTCGTCCAGCACGACCGCTGCGGCCGGTAGTTGCTCGGGCATCCCGTCGCGCAGCACCGCGGCGGTCGGCGCGTTCAGCACGGTCAGCCGGTCCAGCGTGCGCTTGGCGCGCAGTTCCTGCGCGATGCCGATCCCGCTGTTCGCGACGAGGACAAGCCCGAACAGCCCGTCCTGTACCGGCCCGATGATGGCGATGACGACGAACAGCCCGCCGAGGATGGCGTTGAACCTGGTCGCGATGTTGGCCAGCAGGATCTGGCCGGCCGTCCTGGTCGGCTGCCGTCCCTGGTCGTTGACCTGGCCGGCCGCGACCCGCTCGGCCACCTGCGCGGCGGTCAGACCGGTCGCGCCCAGGTCAGAGCGCTGGCTCATCTCCCTATCTTCGTCCACGGCGGTCCGGTCCGATCAGCCCTGTGGACCTCTGGCCGGGTCCGCGTCACGGCGGGCACTGAGCGCCGGCGGCGCCAAGTCGCCGGTCAGGCGAGCGCGAGGAAGAGCCGCTCGAGCTCCTCGGTGCTCATCGCCGACTCGCCGTTCAGACACTGCCGCATATTGGTCGCGACGATCTTGAAACCGGCCCGGTCGAGCGCTCGCGACACCGCGGCGAGCTGAGTGACGATGTCGCGGCAGTCCCGGCCGTCCTCGACCATCGCGATCACGCCGGACAACTGGCCCTGCGCCCGCCGCAGCCGGTTGAGCACGGCGGCACGGGCCGCGCTTTCGGCAGTACTCAACTCGGCAGTGCTCGACTCGGCAGTACGGCCTTCGGCAGCGCCCGACCCGGCAGTGCTCGACTCGGCAGTGCTGCCTTCGGCAGCGCCCGACCCGGCGGCGCCGCTTTCGGCAGTGCTGGTCATGTGTGCCTCCCTGCTCGGTCGCCGGCCGGCACCGACACGCTTGGCTACGCGTCTGTGCCGGTGCTGGCCGCCTGCTTCGCCCCGTTCGCCGCGAGCCCGGACTTGACCTCATCCATGTCGACCTCGCGGGCCTGGCTGATCAGCTGCTCGAGCGACGGCTCAGGCAGCGCACCAGGCTGGGCATAGAGGATGACCTTGTCCCTGATCACCATCAGTGTCGGAATCGACGTGATGCCGAATGCCTGCGCCAGGTCCGGCTGAGCCTCGGTGTCGACCTTGGCGAAGACGAGGTCGGCATGCTTCTCCGAGGCGCGCTCGAAGATCGGCCCGAACATCCGGCACGGCCCGCACCAGGACGCCCAGAAGTCCACGAGAGTCAGGTCGGCGCCGCCCGCGACCGAGTCGAAGTTCTGTGCCGTCAGTTCCACCGTTGCCACTGCTGACCTCCGTCCGCATGGGCATCGTTCCCAGTTGAACAATACCCCTTGGGGTATGCAGCGGGGAAACGGCGGTCAGTATTCCCGCGGCTACCCGGATTCGGCCGCTGCGTCACTGACCGTCAGCCGACTCGTCACGGCCACCACCCCGGCCCGGGGGCGAAGTGCTTGATAAGCGGGGACGTTCGGTCCGCCACCGGTGCGGCGGGACCAACGGCCCCCCGGATTGGCTGCCAAAGGCCCTGCTGGCATCTGCGGGGCCAGACGAGACTCGAAGACGCAGGCTGCCGCCGCGCAGTCAGCGACCGCGGCAGTGACGGGAGGTTCAGTGATGCTGAAGCTACTGGCGAATGACGGGGTGCTGCGGCGGATCATCGAGTCGGCGGCGGCAGCGCCGTCCATTCACAACACCCAGCCATGGCGGTTCACGGTCGTCGCCGACGACCTGCTCGAGGTCCACGCCGACCCGGACCGCGCGCTCTGGGTCTCCGATCCGCGCGCCAGGGCGCTGTACCTGAGCTGCGGTGCGGCGCTGTTCAACATCAAGACGGCGATCCGGATGACCGGCTTCAACCCGCTGGTCTGGCCGCTCCCGCGCCCCGAGTACGCTCCCACCGTGCTCGCGGCGGTGCAGGCCGAGCCCGGGCGACCGCCGGCGTTCGCCGAGCGCGAGATGTACGAGGCGATCTGGCAGCGGCACACCAACCGCAACCCGTTCACCAGCGAGCCGATGGCCGGGTCCATGGTGGTCGCGCTTGAGCAAGCGGCCGGTTTCGAGTTCGCCACGCTGCGGATGCTGACCGGCAGCGAGGCAGCGATCGTGCTCGACCTGGCGGCCAGGGCCAGCGCCGAGCTGGCGGCCGACGTGGAGCACCGGATCGAGCTGCAGGACTGGATCGGCACGAAGAGCCTGCAGGACGGCATCCCGGCCGAGGCGCTTCCGGCTACGCCGCGCCGGGAGCCCGCCCCGGTCAGGGGCGACCTGTCCGCGGCCTCGCCGGACATCACCAGGCCAGGCGCCGACTACGAGGAGTTCCCGCAGCTCGCCGTGCTCACGACCGCGCGCGACGAGCCGGCCGACTGGCTCCGCGCCGGGCAGGCGCTGCAGCGGGTGCTGCTGACCGCCACGGTCCACGGCGTGTCGGCGTCGTTCCTCTACCAGTCGATCGAGCTGCGCGACATGCGCGGGGACGCGGCCCCGGCATGGCCGTTCCCCGAGAACCCGCAGATCGTGATCAGGTTCGGGTACGGCAAGCAGCCGGCCGCCACCCCGCGCAGGCCGCTCGACGACGTGCTGACCAGGGCGGCCGACGCGCAGGTCAGGTGACCGAGGCGACGAGCGGGCCGAGGGCGACCTGGCCGCCGACCCGTTCGAGCAGTTCGGCGGCCGCGGCGATGCTGACCGCGGGATCGGGCTCCAGGTCGGCCAGCGAGTAGGCGGCCGCGAACCCGGCGGCGGCCAGTTCCCGCGCGGTGAGCTGGATCCGTCCGGCAACCACGGCCACCGGCACGCCGTGCCGCGCGGCAGCCCTGGCCACGCCGACCGGCGCCTTGCCGCCGAGCGACTGCCGGTCCAGGCTGCCCTCCCCGGTGATGACCAGGCGAGCCCCGGTCAGAGCGGCATCGAAGCCGATCAGGTCGAGCACGAGGTCGGCTCCCGTCACCAGTCGCGCGCCGAGGTACGCCATCGCGGCGAAGCCGGTCCCGCCCGCGGCCCCCGCTCCCGGCGCGGCCGCCAGGTCCAGGCTCGTCACCGACGCGGTCAGCGCCGACCAGCGGGCGAGAGCCCCGTCGAGCAACGCGACATCGGCGGGCGAAGCGCCCTTCTGCGGCCCGAACACGGCGGCGGCGCCCGCCGTGCCGAGCAGCTTGTTGTCCACGTCGCTGGCCACCAGCAGCCGCGCCCCGGCGATCCGCCGGTCCATCCCGGCCAGGTCGACCGCCGCCAGGTCGCGGAGCGCGGCGCCGCCCCGCGGGAGGTCACGGCCGCGCTCGTCGGCCAGCCGGACACCGAGCGCCTGCACCATCCCGGCTCCCCCGTCGGTGGTCGCGCTGCCGCCGATGCCGAGCACGATCGTGGCCGCGCCGCGTTCCAGCGCCGCCGCGATCACCTGGCCCACGCCGTAGGTCGACGCGGTCAGGGGCGCGGGCCGGGCGCCGGGCAGCCGACGCAGGCCGGCCACGTCGGCGAGCTCGACCACCGCCGTGCCGGCCTTCAGCGCGAATGTCGCCTGCACTCGCTCCGCGGTCGGGCCCTCCGCGGTCGGGCCCTCCGCGGTCGTGCGGACGGGCGCGAACCCGGCCGCCAGCGCGGCGGCCACGGTCCCGTCGCCGCCGTCGGCGACCGGCATCTCGACGACGTCCAGGTCGGGCCGCGCCCGCCGCAGCCCGGCCGCGATCGCCGCGGCGACCTCCGCGGCGCTCGCGCTGCCCTTGAACTTGTCCGGCGCCACCACGACGCGCATGCGCACTTGGCGTGCCCTACTCGCTGAGGCCCAGGGTGGCGATCAGGCTCCGCGCGGCGCCGCCGCCGACCTCCTCGGCGATCACCAGAGCCGTCGGCACGTTCAGGTCGTCGCAGAGTGCCGCGCCGATCGCCGTCGCGGCCGCGGCCTGCGACGCGTCCTGGGCGGACGCACCGGCGTTACGGCCGGCGGCCCGGTACAGCCGCTCGAGCCGCTCCGTCGCACGGTCGAGTTCCGCCGTCGCGTAGTCCCAGCCCTTCGCCCAGGGCCGGTCGAGCAGGCACAGCCGAAGTGCGGCCGCCGGATGATCGGCCAGCACGTCGCCGACCAGCACCAGGTTCCCGGTCGACTTGGCCATCTTGGCCCCGTCCAGGCTGACCACCCCCACCTCGAAGATCGCCCTGGCGTACGGCCGTACCCCGGTCAGCGCCTGCGCCATCGCGGCCTGGTAGGCGTGGTGCGGGTAGCCGAGGTCGGCGCCGCCGCTGAGCACGTCCACGGCCGGCCCGAGCACCGACAGCGACATCGCCGCGCACTCCGCGTGCCAGCCGGGCCGGCCCGTCCCCCACGGCGAAGGCCAGCCGGGCTCATCGCCGGCCGACCGGCGCCAGACCGCCACGTCCAGTTTGTCGTCCTTAGCGGGGTCGTCCAGCCTCGCCCCGTACTCGTTCGCGAGCGCCTCCGCGTCGTCCCTGCTCAGCCCGGCCGGCCCGGCCGTGCCCGCACCACGGAAATACACACTGCCGTCCCGCAGGTACGCGGCGCCCGACTCGAGCAGCGCCGCCGCCAGCCTGATCACCTGACCGACGTTCCGCCTGGCCCGCGGCGCGAACTGCGGCTCCCGCACCCCGAGCGCGGTCATGTCCTGGTCGAAGCTGAACTGCTGGACCGAGGCAAACGCGTCGTATGCCGACCCGGACCGCTCGGCCGCGGCGAACAGCACGTCGTCCACGTCGGTGACGTTCCGGCAAAGCTGCGCGGTCACCCCGACCGAGCCGAGTACCCTCGTCAGCACGTCGACCCAGACGAACGTCGCCGCGTGCCCCAGGTGGGTGACGTCGTACGGGGTGATCCCGCAGCAGTAGACCCGCACCCGGTCGAGCACGGGCAGGTAGCTGCCGTTCAGCCGCAGGCCGGTCCGCATCGCGTTCTCCGTCATGGTTGCAGTATCGCGCCGGCGGCATCCGGCCTGGTTGGCCGGCCGCCCGGCCGCACGACCGGGCCCGGCGCGCTAGGGTCGCGAACGGACGGACTGCCCGAAGGGACGAGCGATGACGAGCACGCCAGCGAGCGGGGGGCTCGGGGGGTCGGCCCCCCGGCTAGCACTACGGAACCGGCCGGCCTGGGCCGCGCTCGGCGAGCACTACGAGAAGATCCGCGACACGCACCTGCGCGACCTGTTCGCCGGCGATCCGCGCCGGGGCGAGCGGCTGACCGCCGAGGCGGCCGGGCTGTACCTGGACTACTCCAAGAACCGGATCACCGACGAGACGCTGGCGCTGCTGACCGAACTGGCCTACCAGTCCAGCCTGCCCGAGCGGATCGAGGCGATGTTCGCCGGGGAGCGGATCAACGTCACGGAGAACCGCTCGGTCCTGCACGTCGCGCTGCGGATGCCCCGCGAGGCCACGCTGATCGTCGGCGGCACCGACGTGGTCGCGCAGGTGCACGAGGTACTCGATGCGATGGCGGCGTTCGCCGGGCGGATCAGGTCGGGCGACTGGCGTGGCTTCACCGGCCTGCCGATCACCGCGGTGGTCAATATCGGCATCGGCGGCTCGGACCTCGGCCCGGTGATGGCGTACGAGGCGCTGCGCTACTACGCAGACCCGCATCTGACGTTCCGTTTCGTATCCAACGTCGACTCAACGGACCTCGCGGAGGCCACCGGAGACCTCGCCCCGGCGCAGACCCTGTTCATCGTCTCGTCCAAGACCTTCACGACCCTGGAGACCCTGGCCAACGCCACGTCCGCGCGCGACTGGCTCACCAGCCGGCTCGGCGACGAGGCGGCGGTGGCCAGGCACTTCGTCGCGGTCAGCACCAACGCCGAGAAGGTGGCGGCGTTCGGGATCGACACGCAGAACATGTTCGGGTTCTGGGACTGGGTCGGCGGCCGGTACTCGATGGACTCGGCGATCGGGCTGTCCACCATGCTGGCAATCGGGCCCGACCGGTTCGCCGAGCTGCTCGCCGGCTTCCATGAGATGGACGAGCACTTCCGCACGGCGCCGCTGGCGTCGAACCTGCCGGCCCTGATGGGACTGCTCACCGTCTGGTACACGGGCTTCTTCGGCGTCGCCAGCATCGGCGTGATGCCGTACGAGCAGTACCTCAAGCGGTTCCCCGCCTACCTGCAGCAGCTCACGATGGAGTCCAACGGCAAGCACGTGCGGCTCGACGGCACCGCGGTCGACTACCCGACCGGCCCGCTCTACTGGGGCGAGCCCGGCACCAACGGCCAGCACAGCTTCTACCAGCTCCTGCACCAGGGCACCGAGCTGATCCCGGTCGACCTGATCGGCTTCGGCCGCTCGCTGAACCCGATCGGGGACCACCACGACCTGCTGACCTCGAACGTGTTCGCCCAGGCCCAGGCGCTGGCGTTCGGCAGGACGCTCGAGCAGGTGCTCGCCGAGGGCACCGACCCCGCGGTCGCGCCGCACCGGGTGATGGAGGGCAACCGGCCGAGCAACGTGCTCCTGGCCGAAGTTCTCACGCCGCGAATTCTCGGCTGCCTCGTCGCGCTGTACGAACACGCGGTCTTCACCGCCGGGACGATCTGGGGTATCGACTCGTTCGACCAGTGGGGCGTCGAGCTCGGCAAGGTGCTCGCGGCCGCGATCATCCCCGAGCTGACCAGCGGCCCCGAACCCGCGCTCGGTCATGACTCGTCAACGAATGCGCTGATCCGCCGCTACCGACTACTTAAGGGAGCCTAACGATGACCACGGACCACTCGATGCAGCTCGGCATGGTCGGGCTCGGGCGGATGGGCGCGAACCTGGTCCGCCGGCTCATGCGCGACGGTCACCGCTGCGTCGTCTACGACGTGAACGCCGACGCCGTGGCCGCCCTGGTCGCCGAGGGCGCCGTCGGCGCGAGCGACCTCGACGACTTCGTCGCCAAGCTGGAGCCGCCGCGGAACGCCTGGCTGATGCTGCCCGCCGCGATCACCGGCCGCACGCTCCAGCACCTGTGCTCCATGCTCGATCCCGGCGACGCGGTGATCGACGGCGGCAACTCGTACTACCGCGACGACATCGCCAGGGCCAGGCAGCTCGCGCCCAGGAAGATCCACTACGTCGACTGCGGCACCTCCGGCGGGGTCTGGGGGCTGGAGCGCGGCTACTGCCTGATGATCGGCGGCGAGGAGGAGGTCGTCCGCAGGCTGGACCCGATCTTCCGGACGATCGCGCCCGGTCCCGGCTCGGTGGAGCAGACGGCGGGCCGGGCATCGGGCGGCACGGCGCAGGACGGATACCTGCACTGCGGCCCGGCCGGGTCCGGGCACTTCGTCAAGATGGTGCACAACGGGATCGAGTACGGCATGATGGCGGCGATCGCCGAGGGCCTGTCGATCATCAAGCACGCCAACGCCGGCGAGGATGAACAGGTCACCGACGCCGAGACGACGCCGCTGACCGACCCGGAGGCGTACCAGTACGACATCAACGTCGGCGATGTCGCCGAGGTCTGGCGGCGCGGCTCCGTGGTCAGCTCGTGGCTGGTCGACCTGACCGCCAGCGCGCTGGCGAAGTCGCCCGAGCTGTCGGACTTCGCCGGGCACGTGTCGGACTCGGGCGAGGGCCGGTGGACGGTGCTGGCGGCCGTCGAGGAGGGCGTGCCCGCGCCGGTGATCACCGCGTCGCTGTTCCAGCGGTTCGAGTCGCGGGGGCTGGGCGAGTTCACGGGGCGGTTGCTGTCCGCGATGCGGTCGGAGTTCGGCGGGCACTCGGAGAAAGCACCCAGGCCGCGCTGAC
>DASPZH010000345.1:0-2758 GCA_035636335.1 Streptosporangiaceae bacterium | reverse complement strand
ATCGGCCGCCAGGGCGGCCGGTGCGAGTTCGTGCTCGCCGACGTGTCCTCCGGCGAGGCGTGCGAGAACCTGATGAGCCTGGCGGCCGCCCGCTACGGCCGGCTCGCCGTCCTGGTCAACAACGCCGTGCTGGCCGGCCCGCACTCCAAGCCGCTGCTCGACACGCTCGACGCGGACTGGGACGCGATGATGGCGGTCAACCTGCGCGGGCCGTTCCTGCTGTGCCGGGCCGCCGTCCGGCTGATGCTGTCGCAGGAACCCGAAGGCGAGGCGCGCGGCCGCATCGTCAACATCACCTCGCAGCACGGCATGGTGGGCGTGCCCGGCCACTTCGCCTACGCGGTCGGCAAGGGCGGCCTGGTCCAGATGACCAGGCAGATCGCCGTCGAGCACGGCCGCGACGGCATCATGTGCAACGCGGTCGCGCCCGGCAAGATCCGCACCGGCGCGGCGGGTGACCTGTCCGCCGACCCGGCGTCGGCGGCCTACGTCACCACGCGCACGCCGTTCGGGCGGCTCGGCGAGCCGCAGGATGTCGCCGCCGCCGTGTCCTTCCTCGCCTCCGACCAGGCCAGCTACATCAGCGGCGTCAACCTCATGGTCGACGGCGGCTGGATGGCCTACTGAGCGATGGATGGCCCGCCGAGCGATGGATGGCCTGCTGAGCCTCAAGCCAGGTAGTCGGACCGGCGGACCAGGCCGGTGACGGCACCGCCGCGCAGGTAACGGCGTACGTTCTCGGCGGCCAGCCGGGCCGCCGAGACCATGGTGCCCGGCACGATGCTGGAGTTGTGCGGGGAACCCAGGACGTTGGGCAGCTCGAGGAACGGATAGTCGGTCACGAACGGCGCGTCGTTGGCGGGCTCGTTCCACCAGGTGTCGATGCCGGCGCAGAAGTCCGGGTGCGCGCACAGGTGCTCGTACAGCGCGCGCTGGTCGATGACCGGGCCCCTGGCCACGTTGATCAGGATGGCCGCCGGCTTCATCAGGCCGAGCTCGCGCGCCCCGATCAGCCCGCGGGTAGCGAGGGTCAGCGGCAGCGAGAGCACGACCACGTCGGCCGCGGCGAGCACCCGGTCCAGGTCCGCCAGGCGGCCGGCGAACTCGACGGGCTCGGCCGTCTGGCCGGACCTGTTCACGGCGTGGATGCGGGCGCCGAACGCCCGCATCAGCCGCGCGGTGGCGATGCCGATCCCGCCGAACCCGATGATCGCGCAGGTCGCGCCGTCCAAAGTCAGCGACGGCGACCACTTGTCGAACCGGCCGGCGGCCAGGGCGGCGTGCCGCTGCGGCAGGCGCTTGGCCAGGCTGAGCGTCATCGCCAGGACATGCTCAGAAACCGCTCCCGCGTAGGCGCCGGCGTTGCCGGCCACGGTCAGCCGGTCGGGTATCGCGGTGAAGTCGACCGCGTCGACCCCGGCCGACAGGAACTGGACGAGACCGAGCCGGCCGGCGTCCCCGAGCGCGCCCGCCGGGACCTCCTTGGGCAGGTCCCAGGAGAGCAGCGCCGCGGCGCCGCGCAGCGCGCTGGCGCGCCGGGCGGCGTCAAGTTCGTGGGTGTAGACGACCTCGGCGTCCTCGGCCAGAACCTCGGCGTTGATCCGCGCATAGTCGTCATCTGCCGGGTAGCTGACCGCCACCAGTTGCTGCTGCGCCATGGACCGCTGTCTCCCGTCGCTGACATCTCCGCACGTGCGTAGCGATTCTCCCGGAAACGGCCGGTTCGGCAACGTAGCCTGGGGCCACGGGCCGGACGAGCCAGGAGGTTCGCATGCCTGATCTGCTCGACATGCTGGCGCGCGGCCCCGTCGTATGCGCGGAGGGCTACCTGTTCGAGTGCGAGCGGCGTGGCTACCTCCAGGCGGGGGCGTTCGTCCCCGAGGTCGTGCTCGACCACCCCGAGGTCGTCGAGGAGTTGCACCGCGAGTTCGTGCACGCGGGCTCCGACGTGGTCGAGGCGTTCACCTACTACGGCCACCGCGAGAAGTTGCGGGTCATCGGCAAGGAGGACATGCTCGAGCCGCTCAACAGGCAGGCACTGTCGATCGCCGCGACGGTGGCGCGGGACACGGGCACGCTCCTGGCGGGCAACCTGTGCAACACCAACGTCTACGAACCGGGATCTGCCGCCGAGCGAACCGTCAGGTCGGCATTCGCCGAGCAGGTGGCCTGGGCCGCCGAGGCCGGCGTGGACTTCATCATCGCCGAGACCTTCAGCTGGGCCGGCGAGGCGCTGCTGGCGCTGGAAGCCATCAGGGCCGCCGGCCTGCCCGCCGTCGTGACCTACGCCGTGCACCGGGACGGCACCATGCGCGAGGGAATCAGCCCGGCCGACGCCTGTCGGCGGGCCGAGCAGGCCGGGGCCGACGTGGTCGGCCTGAACTGCATTCGCGGCCCGCGGACGATGCTGCCGCTGCTGGCACCGATCCGCGCGGCCGTGTCTTGCCCGGTGGCCGCGCTGCCGGTGCCGTACCGGACCACCGAGGAGCAGCCGTCGATGCAGTCGCTGCGAGACCCCGGCCGCGGCGGCGCCCAAGCCTTCCCGACCGCGCTCGAGCCCTTCACCTGCACCAGGCACGAACTCGGCGAGTTCACCGCGGCCGCGCTCGACGCCGGGGCGCTGTACCTGGGGATCTGCTGCGGCGCCGGCCCGCAGCACGTGCGCGCCATGGCCGAGGCGGCCGGCAAGGCGCCGCCGGCGTCCCGCTACTCGCCGGACATGTCGAGGCACTCGTTCCTCGGCTCGGCCCCCGGCATC